>NZ_JCBATA010000081.1:0-36120 GCF_059816245.1 Frankia sp. RB5 | reverse complement strand
AGACGCACAGTATTCGGGAGTTGTTGGATGCGGCGTTCGCCCGGGTGGGGATCGCGGACTGGTCGGAGCTGGTGAGGCAGGATCCGCGGTTCTTCCGGCCGGCGGAGGTGGATGTGCTGGTGGGGGACGCGTCGAAGGCGCGGGAGGTGCTCGGCTGGGAGCCGAAGGTCGGCTTCGAGGAGCTGATCGCGATGATGGTCGACGCCGACCTCGCACTGGAGGCGGAATCGACGGGCAAGGCGCTGACGATCAGGTGAGTGCCGGCCCCTGGACGGACCGCGCAACCGGACGCCCCACCGCGGGTGAACCGGCCGCGAGCGGGGTATTCCCCAGCCCCCACCGGGGAGGACGTCCGCGTGCGCCGTCGGGGAGGGCTCTGATGAACCGCAACGCCACCCCGTCGGGGAACGAGTCGGGCCAGACGCCGGTCGGACCCGCCCGCCGCGCCCCGGCCCTACCGTCCTCCCCCGCCACCCGCGGCCCGCTGGACCTGCGTGATCGTCACGCCGTCCGCGGCCCGCGAGCGGCGTCCCGCCCGCAGGCGCCCTCGGCCCGCCACGCCACCCCGCTCACCCGGCGGGCCCCGCTGCACCGCCCGGCGCCCGATCCGCGCCCGGCACCCGGGCTCCCCGCGGACGCTCCCCCACCGACCGAACCGGAAGCCGCGGGGCCGTCGACGCCACTGCGCGGGGCGCTGCGCGGGGCCGTCCCGCTGGCCGCCGCCGGGCTGGTCGCCAACGCCGCCAACCTGGGCGTGACCCTGATCATCGCCCGGGCCATGAGCACCCGCTCCTACGGCGCGGTGGCCCAGCTCATCGCCATCTTCTTCGTGGTGTCGATGCCCGGCAGCGCGCTGCTGGTCGGCGTGGTGCGCCGCGTCACCCAGTGGCAGCACAGCGGCCGCCTGGAGCTGATGGCCGGCTGGGTGCGCCGGGTTCGCCGCGCCGGCGTCGTGACGGTGCTGGCGGTGGCCGCGCTCGCCCTCGGCGGCCGGGGGCTCGTGGCCCACGAGCTGTCCCTGCCCGGGCCCGGCGGCGTCACCGAGATCATCACCGCCGGCGCCGCCTGGTGCCTGCTGTGCGTGGACCGCGGCCTGCTGCAGTGCGCCCGGCTCTACCCCGCGCTGGCGGTGAACCTGCTCGTCGACGCCGCGGTCAAGGCGGTGGTCACGATCGCCCTGGTGCTCGCCGGCCTCGACCAGGCGGGCGCGGCACTCGGCGTGCTGTGCGGGGTGGTCGTCGCGCTGGCACACGCCCGGCTGGCCCTCGCCCGCGCCCCCCATGCCGTCCGCGCCTCGGCGGCCCCCCACGCCTCCCCCGCATCGGCCGCCTCCCCCGCATCGGCCGGCTCCCCCGCATCGGCCGGCTCCCCCGCGTCCCCCGACTCCCCTGCCACCGGGCACATCACCCCGCGCACCGGTCCGCAGGGGGTCTCCGCGGCTGCCGGGGGCGACACTGCCAGGCTCGGCAACACTGCCGGGATCGGCGACACTGCCAGGCCAGGCGACACTGCCGGGCTCGGTGCCGCCGGGCCCCGGAGGGCGCCCCAGGCGCCGGCGCGTCTCGCCGTCGAGGTCGCGGCGGCGCTCGTCGCGCTGGTGCTGCTCGGCCTGCTGCAGAACGTGGACGTGCTGGTGCAGGGGCGGCTCGCGCCGCAGCTGTCGGGCTCCTACGCGGCCGTCTCCGTGGCCAGCAAGGTGCTGGTGCTCGCCGCGGTGGTGCTCGCGGGCTTCCTGCTGCCGGAGGCCGCCGACCGGCGCCATCTGGGCCAGCACGCTCTGCATCAACTGGGCGCGACCATCGCGATACTCCTCGTACCGGCAGTGGGGCTGCTCACCGCCGCGTTCCTCGCACCCGACACACTTCTTGCTCTGGCCTTCGGCCCCCGCTTCACCGACGCCTCCGGCGCGCTCCTCCCCCTGGCCGCGGCGATGACCTGTCTCGGAGCTACCGTGTTGTTCACCCATTACCTGCTCGCTCTCGGCGAACGCGGCGTCCTGCTGGCCCTGGGGCTCGCCGCCGCCGTGGCCCTTCCGCTCCTGGTCTGGGCGGACGGATCCCCCACCGCGACCGCTCGCGCCGATCTCGCCTGCCAGGCGGCGCTCGCCGTCGTCACCGGCCTGTCGGTGCTGGCCGCGGCCCGCCGGACGGCCCGGGCATGAGCGCGCAGAGCAATGGCCGTGGCCCGGGCGCCACGATCCCGCCGGTGCCGACGGGCCTGATCCGGCCGCAGGCGGGCACCGCCGCGGGGACCGGCACCGGTGACGCCGTTCCGGCCCGGCTGCTGGCCGCGCAGGTCGGCGCGCCGGGCATCGAGGAGGTCGCCCAGCGCCCGCCGTCACTCGCCGAACTCGTCGAGACGTCGGGGCTGCGCCGGGTGCACATGCTGGCCTGGCGGGACCTCGACGACCCGGAGTCCGGCGGGTCGGAGCTGCACGCGGACAAGGTCGCCGAGCGCTGGGCGCAGGCCGGCCTCGACGTGAGCCTGCGCACCGCGATGGCGCCCGGGCATCCCGAGTCGGTGCGGCGCAACGGCTACACGGTGGTCCGCAAGGCCGGCCGCTACTCGGTGTTCCCCCGCACCGCGCTGTCCGGCGCGCTCGGCCGCACCGGCCCGTGGGACGGCCTGGTCGAGATCTGGAACGGGATGCCGTTCTTCTCCCCCGTCTGGGCCCGCTGCCCGCGGGTGGTGTTCCTGCACCACGTGCACGCCGAGATGTGGCGGATGGTCCTCTCGCCGCGGCTGGCCACGGTGGGCGAGACGATGGAGTTCAAGGTCGCGCCGCCGATGTACCGGCGGACCCGCATCCTCACCCTGTCCGAGTCGTCCCGGCACGAGATCATCGAGCTGCTGGGGCTGCCGCCGCGCAACATCACGGTCGTGCCGCCGGGCATCGACCCGGCCTACACCCCCGCCGGCGAGCGCTCGCCGCATCCGCTGGTGCTGGCGGTCGGCCGGCTGGTGCCGGTGAAGCGCTTCGACGTCCTCATCGACGCCCTGCTGCGCGCCCGTGACGAGCACCCGACGATGGAGGCGGTGATCGTCGGCGACGGCTACGAGCGGCCCGAGCTGGAGAAGAAGATTCGCGCGGCCGGGGCCGGCGAGTGGCTGCGCCTGGTGGGCCGGGTCGACGACGAGGAGCTGCTCGCCCTCTACCGGCGGGCCTGGGTGCTGACCTCGGCGTCCGCCCGCGAGGGCTGGGGCATGACGATCACCGAGGCGGCGGCCTGCGGCACCCCGTCGGTCGCGACCCGGATCGCCGGGCACACCGACGCCGTCGTCGACGGCGAGACGGGCGTGCTGGTGGAGGACCCGGCCGAGCTCGGCAAGACGCTGGCCGGCGTGCTCACCGACAACGACCTGCGGGCCAGGCTCGCGGCCGGGGCGCTCGCCCACGCGGCGACGTTCACCTGGGCGGAGACGGCGCGGGCCACGTTCGCCGCGCTGGTCCGGGAGGCGGCGCGGCGCCGCGGCCCCGGCCAGGAGGCGGCGGCCCGCGCGATCGGCGCGACCGGGCGGCGCCGGTGACCGTGGCGACGACCCCGGCGATCCGGTGATC
Organism: Frankia sp. RB5; assembly: GCF_059816245.1. NCBI lineage: Bacteria > Bacillati > Actinomycetota > Actinomycetes > Frankiales > Frankiaceae > Frankia > Frankia sp. RB5. The sequence continues at coordinate 32,561 of NZ_JCBATA010000081.1, read as the reverse complement.
CGGTGACCCTGACCACGTCATCCTCCGGAACGGACGGCGCGACGTCCACGAACGGGACGACGTCCACGAACGGCGCGCGGCCCCCGGCCGCGGCGCGGCGCGGACGGTGGCCTGGCCGCCTGCCGTCGTGGCCGACCCTCGTGCTGGCGGCGATCGCCTACCTGCCGCTGCTCGCCACCGCCCCAGGCAAGATCGGCGCGGACACCAAGGCCTACCTGTACATCGACCCGGGCCGGATGCTGCGCCGGGCGGTCTCCATGTGGGACCCCGCGATCGGCATGGGCACGGTCACCCACCAGAACATCGGCTACCTGTTCCCGCAGGGGCTGTTCTACTGGCTGGCGCAGGTCGCCGGGCTGCCCGACTGGGTGGCCCAGCGGCTGTGGACGGGCTCCATCCTGTTCGGCGCGGGCACCGGCGTGCTGTTCCTGCTGCGCTCGTTTCGCTGGCCGGACCGGTTCGCGTTCGTCGCCGCGCTCGGCTACATGCTCTCCCCCTACATCCTCGAGTACGAGGCGCGGATCTCGGCGATCCTGCTGCCCTACGCGGGGCTCGGCTGGCTGATCGGCATCACCGTGCGCGGGCTGCGCGAGGCGGAGCCGGGCCGGGCGGGATGGCAACCGTCCGGCTGGCGTTTCCCGGGCGCGTTCGCGCTGGTCGTCACGACCATCGGCAGCATCAACGCGTCCAGTCTGATCTTCATCATGTTCGCGCCGCTGCTGTGGATCCCGTTCGCCGTGTGGGGTACCCGGGAGGTCCGCCTCGGCGCCGCGCTCGGCATGAGCGCGCGCGCGGTGCTGGCGATCCTGGTCACCTCGGCGTGGTGGATGGCCGGGCTGTACACCCAGGCCGGCTACGGACTGAACGTGCTCGCCTTCACCGAGACCATCCAGACGGTGGCGAGCAGCTCGCAGGCCTCGGAGGTGCTGCGGGGCCTGGGCAACTGGTTCTTCTACGGGCAGGACGCGCTCGGCCCGTGGATCGCGCCGGCGACCGGCTACACCCACAGCCTGTGGCTCATCGTCGTCAGCTTCCTGGTGCCGATCCTCGCGCTGGTCGCCGCCTCGGCGGTGCGCTGGGGGCATCGCGGCTACTTCGTCGCGCTGATCCTGCTGGGCACGACGATCGCCGTCGGCGTCTACCCGTACGACGACCCGTCGCCGTGGGGGACGCTGTTCAAGGACTTCGCCGAGGGCTCGACGGCCGGCCTCGCCCTGCGGTCGCTGCCACGCGCGGTGCCGATGGTGGCGCTGGGACTGTCCGTGCTGCTCGCCGGTGGTCTCGCCGCGCTCGAGGAACGGCACGCGCAGCGGCGGGCGGCATCTCCCCCCGGCGCCGCCCCCACCGGTGCGCCCAGCCGCGCCGCGCGCCTGCGCAACACCCCGGCACTGGCGATGGGCCTGGTCGTGCTGCTGATCGCGCTGGACATGACGCCGCTGTTCCGCGGCGAGTTCGTCGACCGGCTGCTGGTTCGCCCGGAGAACATCCCGTCGTACGAGAAGGACCTGGCGCACGCCCTCGACGCGGACGACGACGGCTCACGGGTGCTGGAGCTGCCCGGCGCCGACTTCTCCCACTACCGCTGGGGCAGCACGCTCGACCCGGTCACCGAGGGCCTGATGGACCGGCCGCTGGTCGTGCGCGAGCTCATCCCCTACGGCGAGGCCGGCAGCGTCGACCTGGTCCGGGCGCTCGACCGCCGGCTACAGGAGGGCGTGCTGGAGACGTCCGCCGTGCCGGACCTGGCCCGGCTCATGGGCGTCGGCGACGTGGTGCTGCGCAGCAACCTCGCCTACGAGCGCTACCGCACCCCCCGTCCCCGCTCGACCTGGGACCTGTTCACCTCTGAACGGCCGGCCGGGCTCGGCACGCCCACGACGTACGGCCCGCCGGTGGCCGAGGATCCGGGCATCCCGTTCACCGACGAGATCACCCTGGGCACGAAGAACACCGTGCCCGACCCGCCGGCGCTGGCCGTCTTCCCCGTCAGCGGCACCCAGCCGATCGTGCGCACCGCCGCCACCGCCCGCCCGCTGCTCGTCAGCGGCAACGGGGAGGCGCTGGTCGACGCCGCCGCCTCCGGACTGCTCGCGGGACCGGTCGCCGAGGGGCGGGCCATCCTGTACGCGCCGGCGCTCGCCGACTCCCCCGACGACGTGCGCCAGGCCCTCGACGACGGCGCCGACCTGCTCGTCACGGACACCAACCGGCTGCGGGCCGAGCGGTGGACGGGCGTGCGGGAGAACTTCGGCTACGTCGAGCAGCCCGGCGTCGCGCCGCTGAAGAAGGACCCGAACGACAACCGGCTGCCGCTGTTCCCCGGCGAGACGGCCGCGAACGAGACGACGCTGAGCCTGCACGCCCCCGGCGAGCCGGCGAAGATCGCCTCGGTGACGGCCTCCGGCTACGGCAACTCGTTCGCCTACGGGCCCTGGGACCGGCCGGACCGCGGCATCGACGGTGACCTCGCCACCGCCTGGCGGGTCGGCGCCTTCACCGACCCGACCGGCGAGGAGTGGCAGACCACGCTCGCCGTGCCGACCACCACCGACCACATCACGCTCACCCAGCCGCTGTCCGGGCCGCGCAACCGGTGGATCACCCGGGCGACGCTCACGTTCGACGGCGGCTCGCCGATCACCGTCGACATGTCCCCGTCGTCGCGGACGCAGGCCGGCCAGGTCGTCACCTTCCCGTCCCGCGCGTTCCGCACCCTGCGCATCCGGGTGGACGCGACGAACTTCGGCCGCCAGCGCGGCTACGACAACGTCTCGGCGGTCGGCTTCGCCGAGGTCGCGATCCCCGGCGCTGACGGGAGGCCGCTGACGGCGGACGAGGTGCTGCGCATGCCCAGCGACACCCTCACCACCGCCGGGGCGTCCTCGCTCGGGCACCGGCTCGCGCTGCAGATGTCGCGGGACCGGGCCAACCCGGCCGAGCCGTTCAAGCAGGACACCGAGGACGTGATCAGCCGGTCGTTCGACCTTCCCACGACCCGCACGTTCGCGCTGACCGGCACCGCCCGGGTCTCCGCCTACGCCTCCGACGACGGCATCGACCGGATCCTCGGCCGCCCGGCGACCCTGCCCGTCGTCACCTCGTCCGGCCGGCTGCCCGGGTCGATCGCGGACCGCTCGTCGAGCGCGTTCGACGGCGATCCGTCGACCGTCTGGAGCCCCGGCATCGGCACCCAGGTCGGCGCCTGGATCCAGGTCGCCTCACCGGCGCCGGTCACGACGTCGTCGGCGACGATGTCGCTGGTCGCGGACGGCCGGCACTCGGTGCCGACGCGGATCGGGCTGATCGTCGACGGACGCCAGGTCGGCTCGGTGGCCGTCCCGCCGGTGAGCGACACCACCCAGCGCGGCGGCACCCGTCAGGTCACGCTGAACTTCCCCGCGGTCACCGGCAGCACCTGGCGGTTCGCGGTGGAGGACGCGCGCACGGTCCGCAGCCTCGACCCGATCAGCCGCCAACCGCTGGCGATGCCGATCGGCATCGCCGAGATCGGCCTGCCCGGCCTGCCCACCGGGGCCGCCGACGCCACCGGTGCCTCGGGGACCTCGGGGACCTCGGGGACCGCCGCGACGGGGCAGCCCGTGGCGCAGCAGCTGCTCGCTCAGCTGCCCGGGACCTGCCGGTACGACCTGCTCAGCATTGACGGGCAGCCCGTCGGCCTGCGGATCGACGGCTCCACCGCGGACGCCGTGGCCCGTCTCGGGCTGCGGGTGTCGACCTGCGGCGGGGCGATCACCCTCGGCCCCGGCGAGCACCTGGTCCGCACCGGCAACGGTGCCGGCCTGGGCTTCGACCTCGACCGGCTGCTGTTCGCCTCGGATGCCGGCGGCGGCCCCTGGCTGGGCGCGGGCGACACGGGCAACCCACCGGCTGCGGCACAGCAGCCGTCCGCACCGCAGCCGTCCGCACCGCAGCCGTCCACCCAGCAGGCACCCGCGCAGGCCCAGTCCGCGCGGTCGGCCGCGACGCAGTCGACGGCGGCCCAGTCGACCTCGACGCGGCCGGCCGACGGGACGCGTCCGCAGGTCACGGTCACCTCCACCTCGGCGACCTCGTTCACCGCTCAGGTGACGGGCGCGAAGCCGGGCACGCCGTTCTGGCTGGTGCTCGGGGAGAGCCTGTCCCGCGGCTGGAAGGCGACGGTGAACGGCACCGACGCCGGCGCACCTCGGCTGGTCGACGGGTACGCCAACGGCTGGCGGGTCACGCCCACCGCCGCGGCGTTCACCGTGACCCTCACCTGGGCTCCCCAACAGATCGTCCGGTACAGCCTGGTGCTGTCCGCGGTGGCGGTGCTGTTCTTCCTGGCCCTGGTGCTGGTGACCACCCGGCGGGCGACCGGCCGGCGGCGGGCTGCCGCCGCGGTGGCGGGGGTGCAGGTGCGGCCGGACCTGCCCACGGTCGACCCGTGGAGCGGCCGGGCCGTGTCGGCGGACCCGCGGACGACGGTGGTCGCGGCGGTGGGCGCGGGCCTGCTCTCCTGGGCGCTGGTCTCGCTGTCCGCGGGGATCGTGGTCGCCTGCGCGACGGCGATCGCGCTGCTCGCGCCGCGTGGCCGGTGGATCACCAGGGTGGCGCCGGCGCTCTGCCTGACCATCAGCGCCCTGTACGTCCTCGAAGTGCAGGATCGCCATTCGCTGCCGACGAACGGCGACTGGGTGGCGGCCTTCGGCAAGGTCGCGATGGTGTCCTGGCTGACCGTGCTGCTGCTCGCCGCCGACCAGCTGGTGGTCGTGCTGCAGGGCCGCCGGGAACGCTCCCTCGGCAGCGGCGCCGCCGACCGTTCCTGACTGCGCCGCCCTGCCGGCGGTTGTGCCGCCACCGGTGGGCCCCCGCGCGCGCCCCCGGGTGTCATGGTTCAGGCGACCGGGGCCGGTCGCGTGCCACCCCCGGCGGCCGGCGGGGCCGGCGGGTCGACCAGCAGCGCGGCGAGGCGCTCCAGCTCCGCCGCCGCGTCGCAGGTCAGGCCGGTGTGCACCGGCGAAGTCTGGACGACCGTGCTGCGCGGCGCGGTCAGCCACCGGAACCGCTCCCCCGGGGCGAGCCGCCCCGCCGGGCCCGCCGCCGCACCCCCGCCGCACACCGCGGCGAAGGCGGCCAGGTGCGCGACGACGGCGTCCGCGTCGAGGTAGGGGTCGAGGGCGGCGAGGCGGGTCTCGTCGAGCCGGCAGCGCAGGTCAAGGTAGCGCGCACGCTGGCAGTACAGGACGACGCCGACGTTCACGAACTCCCCGCGCTCGACCCTCGGCACCACCCGGATCGCCGCGTACTCGAACAGCTCACGCATCGCCGTCTCCCGTGGCGGCCCGCCCGCCGGTGCGCAGCCAGTCCCCGGCGCGCAGCCAGTCCGGCCGCCCCGAGTGTCCCGCCGCCCCCGGCCGCGCCGCGCCACGCGCACCGCTGGCGCTGCCGCCGCCCGCGGTCGTGCCGCCGGCTCGCGCTGGTGGTGCCGTCGCCTCGGCGAGCGCCGCGAGAACGGGGTCCCGCCAGGCCGCCCGCGCCGCCAGCCGCCCGAGCAGCCAGTCGACGTAGCGGACGCGGGGCACGTCGAGCCAGGCGTCCGGCACCCGGTCGACGACCGCGGTGAGCAGCTCGGCGTCGACGCGGGCCGCGAGCGCCTCGTCCGCCGCGGTGAACGCGCCCGCGGCGGCGGCGACCAGCGGCAGCAGGACGTGATCCGCGACGCCGGGCAACGGCCGCGCCACCGCCGCGGCCGCGCTCGCCCAGTCATGGTGCGGGTACAGCGCGGCGCCGTGGTCGATCAGCCAGAGCCGCCCGCCCCAGACCAGCAGATTCGGGTTGCGCCACGACCTGTCGACGTTGAGGGTGAGCGCGTCCAGCCAGAGCGCCCGCGCGGCGGTCTCGCCCGCCACCTCGGTGGCCAGCGGGTCGAAGGTGATCGAGCCGGGCAGGTAGTCCATGCCGAGGTTGAGCCCGGCGCTGGCCCGCAGCAGGTCCTGGACCTCCTGGTCGGGCTCGGTGCGGCCGAGCTCGGGATCGACCTGCACACCGACGAGTTCGGGGACGTCCATCCCCAGCTCGCGCGCGAGCTCCCCGACGACCACCTCGGCGACCAGCGCCTTCGGCCCCTGCCCGGCCCCGCGGAACTTCACCACCCAGGTGCCGAGGTCGTCGCCCTCCATCAGCCCGGGCAGGCTGCCGCCCTCCCGCAGCGGTGTCGCGTACCGCACCGCCGTCACATGTCGCAGCACCCCGCCAGTCTGCCCGAGCATGCGGCGGGGGCAGCCGCTGCCTGGTAGCGCGTGAACCGTCAGTCGGGGACGAGTGCGAGCCGGGCGGCCCCGACCCGGCCGGCGCCGGCGGCGGCCGTGGTGAGCGGGCCCGGACGCGGCGCCGCGGGCCGGGACGTCGTGGTGGCCGCGTTCGCCAGCGGCACCAGCGGCACCGTCGGTGAGGACGCCTCCGCGTGCAGCCACACCTCGGCGCGTCGCCCCGCCGCCAGCCCCGTCCGGGCCCGGCGGAAGTCCCGCCCGCGCAGCCCCGGGTAGTCGTGCTCGACGACGTCGTCGAACAGCTCCGCGGACACGGCGAGGGCGAGGTCGGCGGCCGGCCGGCGGACGAACTCGGCGCGCAGCGCGGCGCAGTCCCGCAGCTCGACTACCCTGCGCACGGCGCGGCCGGAGAAGCCGTGCTCGTCCAGGTGGGTGATGCCCTGGTGCAGGGCCACCCGCAACCGCAGTCGGGCCGGCGCCGCCGCCCCCGCATTACGCTCGGCGAGTACCGCGCGGATTTCCCCGGCGAAAGCGGCGACGAAACGGCCCTCGTCGATTCCCGGCGGCAGCAGCGCGAGTTCACCCCCGCCGTCCGGCGGGCGCAGCCAGTATGCCCGGTCGCATTCGCCGAGTCGCCGCGCGCGTTCGATGACGGCGTCGAGATCCCGGGCCCAGCGGCGTGACCGTGGCCCGCCGGGCGCCGCGTCCCCGGTCCGCTCGGCCGTCAGTGCGATGCATATCCGGCGGATTCCCGGTGGTCTTTCGCTCACGTTCACACCTCCGCGGTCAGGGCCACGGGGTTTCAGTGTCGCGATGGGGCGGGCCGGGTGCCTCGTATTCCTACGGGTTTGCCGCGCGCCGCAGCGCCTCGAGGTCCTGGATCACGATGGCGCGGTACCCGGTGGCCAGCACCCCACGGTGGCGCAGCTCGCGCAGCGCCTTGTGCACCGTCGGCTCGGCGGCCCCGACCAGGGCGGCGAGCTCGGGCTGGGTGAGGGCGACACCGACGCGACGCCGCCCGTCCGGCGTGGATCCCCCGTAGGCCCGTTCGAGTTCCAGAATGACCCGCGCGACACGGACCGCCACCGAACAGCCACCGAACTCCACCCGTCGGCGCGTCGCCGAGCGCAGCTTCGCCCCGATCGTGCTGCTCACCACCTGGTGGACGTCGGGCTGGCGATGCAGGAAGGCGACGAACGCGTCCGCCGCGACGACCTTGGCGAGCACCGCCCCGGCCGCCGTGATGGTCGCCGAGCGCGGCTCGGAGTCCAGCCCGGCGAGCTCGCCGATGAGGTCGCCGCCGTGGCGGATCGCGAGCAGCGCGAATCCCCCGTTCTCCGTGGTGGCGGTGACCTTGACCCAGCCGGTCAGCAGGATGACGACGAAGTTCGTGCGGTCGCCCTCCCGCATGAGGACGTCCTCACTGGCGAATTCACGGTAGGTGCCGAGCTGAAGAATGTCCGCCCGGGCGCTCTCGGGAACCCGGCCGAGAACACTCGCCGGCGGCCATTGCATCCGCCCCGGCCGCGGGCCTGCGGTGGACTCGTTCTCCGGTCCGGTCTCCTGCAACACGACGCCCCCTCGGTCACCTGACCGCCGCCGGCCGGCGAAGGCGCTACGTCGTCGCCGGGCACCCGGACATCATGCGTCCGAACACGAATCCAGCATACTGTCCTCATTCTCGCGGACGCCATTCCGGAAGCCTTCACCGCGGATTGTCCGCCAGGCGACGGCACCCGGACAGCCCGGCCGGCGGGCCGGCCGGGCTGGGTCTCGGCGGCGGGTTCAGCTGGGTTCAGCTGGGTTCGGCCGGGCTTGGGACGCGGCGGGTCAGGCCGGGCGGTGGGGCATGAGGGCGCCGTCGGGGATCACGCCGAGGCGGCCAGCCTGAAAGTCCTCGACGGCCTGGGCCAGCTCCGCGCGGGTGTTCATGACGAACGGCCCGTACGTCTCGACGTGCTCGCGGATCGGGCGACCGCCGAGCAGCAGGACCTCCAGCGCACCGGTCGCGGAATCCGGCCGGGCGTCCGCGGCCACGGTGACGAGATCACCGGCGCCGAGGAGCGCGAGCTGGCCGGAGTGGATCGGGGCCGCGGCCGGGCCCACCGCGCCCCGTCCGTCCAGGATGTAGGCGAGCGCGTTGAACTCCGGGTTCCACGGCACGTGCACGGTCGCCCCCGGGGCCACCGTCAGGTGCACGACGGAGATGGGCGTGTGCGTCGAGCCCGGCCCGCGCTGCCCGCCTACCTCGCCCGCGATGATCCGCAGCAGGGCGCCGCCGTCCGGCGACGCGGCAAGCACGACCTGGCCGGCCTCGAGGTTCTGGTAGGCCGGCGGGGTGAACTTGTCCCTGGCCGGGAGGTTCACCCACAGCTGGATGCCGTGGAACAGCCCGCCGCGCACGACCAGGTCCTCCGGCGGCGTCTCGATGTGCAGGATGCCGGCGCCGGCGGTCATCCACTGCGTCGCGCCGTCGGTGATGAGGCCGCCGCCGCCGTGCGAGTCCTGGTGCTGGAAGATGCCGTCGATCATGTAGGTGACGGTCTCGAAGCCGCGGTGCGGATGCCACGGGGTGCCCTTGGGCTCGCCGGGCCCGTAGTCGACGGCCCCCATCTGGTCCATGTGGATGAACGGGTCGAGGTCGGCGAGACGGACGCCGGCGAACGCGCGGCGGACCGGGAATCCCTCCCCTTCGGATCCGCTCGGCGCGGTCGTGATCGAGCGGACCGGCCGGTCGACGTCGCCGAGGCCGGGCGTCCCCAGCCGGGGCAGATGGACGGTGTCGGCGGTGACGGCGGGCATGTCGTCCTCCTGGCTGTGCGCTCGGCCGACCAGGTCGGCCGGCCGCTTCTGATTGCTCGTGCAACTACCTGTTGGAACGAGCGTGCCCTGACGATTCTTCCCGCCGCAGGCGTGGCAGAGGACGGGCACGCGCAGGGGTCGCGGACCCATGCGGGGGTAGTCCACGCCTGAGGCATACCCGTGGCGGACGAGGCCCGCGGCGGCGATCGGGAGCAGGTGAGGGTGATGAGGGCGTTGACCTGGCAGGGCCGGCGGGACGTGCGGGTGGAGGATGTGCCCGACCCGCGGGTGACGGAGCCGACGGACGCGGTCATCCGGGTGACCTCCACCGCGATCTGCGGCTCGGACCTGCATCTCTACGAGGTGCTCGGGATGTTCCTGCGTCCCGGGGACATCCTCGGCCACGAACCGATGGGCGTGGTGGAGGAGGTCGGGGCGGAGGTGGCGAACCTGCGGCCCGGCGACCGGGTGGTGGTGCCGTTCACGATCTCCTGCGGTCACTGCTGGATGTGTGATCGCGCCCTGTACGCGCAGTGTGAGACGACCCAGGTCCGCGACACCGGCAAGGGTGCCGCGCTGTTCGGCTACACCTCCCTCTACGGCGCTGTCCCGGGCGGGCAGGCCGAGTACCTGCGCGTCCCGCAGGCCCAGTTCGGGCCGGTGAAGCTGCCGCCGGGGCCACCCGACGAGCGTTTCCTCTACCTGTCCGACATCCTGCCGACCGCCTGGCAGGCCGTCGCCTACGCCGACGTCCCCGACGGCGGAACGCTGGCCGTGCTCGGACTGGGCCCGGTCGGCCAGATGTGCGTCCGGCTCGCCCGGCATGTCGGCGCGGGCGGGATCCGGGCGACCACACCCCGCGAGGTGCGGGTGATCGGGGTCGACCGGGTGCGGGCCCGGATGGACCTGGCGGCGCGGCACGGAGCCGACGTCCTCGACGTCGACGATCCAGGCGACATCGCCGCGCGACTGTTCGGGCTCACCGACGGGCGCGGGCCGGACGCGGTGATCGACGCCGTGGGCATGGAGGCGCACGGCGCGCCCTTGGGGAAGGCCGCGCAGGCCGCCGTGGGTCTGCTGCCGGACTCGCTCGCCCGACCACTGGCGCAGCGGTACGGCCTGGACCGGATGGCCGCGCTGCACACGGCGATCAGGGCGGTGCGCCGCGGCGGGACGGTGTCGCTGTCCGGCGTGTACGGCGGCGAGGTCGACCCGATGCCGATGATGGACCTGTTCGACAAGGGCGTGCAGCTACGGATGGGGCAGGCGCACGTCCGCCGGTGGACCGACCAGATCCTGCCGCTGCTGACCGACGCCGACGTCCTCGGCGTCGAGACCTTCGCGACCCACCGGCTCCCCCTCGCGGACGCGCCCCACGGCTACGAGATCTTCCAGAAGAAGCTGGAGGACTGCGTCAAGGTCGTGCTCACCCCGTAGGCGGCCGGGCCGCGCGGTGCTGCCGCGCGAAGAAGTCCAGGGTGACGTGGGTCTTGGTCTGCTGCGGCCAGGTGAGGTCGATGCCGTGCCTGCGCATCAGGGCGGCGGTGCCGGCGGCCGTGCGCAGGGCCTCACCGGGAGCGCAGCGGGTGGACAGCTCGAGGATCCGCGAGCCGTCCGGATAGACCCACCGCTCCGCGAGGAGACGACCGTCAAAGCCATCCGGCCGAATCCTGCGTCGATACGCCAGGACCGGGCCGAAAAGCATGAGCTCGTTGACGTCGATATTGTCCGCCCGGGTCGCGAGCAGGCGCAGCTGCGGTTTCGTGAACAGCGCTCTCAACGGGCCCCGCTGGTCGACCGCGCGCTTCACGTTCTTCGCGTCACGGCGCGCTTTGATCGCCCCGGAGCAGACGTACTGGCCGGGCATTCCGTCCACCTCGACGACGAGATCCCGGCGATCGCGCAGCCGGGCGGGCAGCTCGCCGGGAACCAACGGCCGAAGTTTCACCACGGAGTCATCCGGGCCGCGGGGAATGCGGCGGGCCCGCAGGATCACCCCGTCACGATGCAGCGCCCGGTCGGGGGTGTCGAGATAGTAGACGTGCTGTGCGGGCGTCCGCGGAAAGACGAGCCCGAGCGCGACGCAGGTGGCCTCCTGGTCCGACGGCGGGACGGTCACCTTCAGTTCGAGGCGGTCGATCTGCCCGGTCAGCACGAGCAGCCGGGCGAGATCCCGCTCCGGCAGCCGCCAGAAGTTCTGGGCGGCCCTGGTCGATCCGGCCGGATGAGCGGCGCGCACCCGTAACCGGCGTACGTGACCGTGGCCGGCGGGGCGGGAACGGGGGCGAGTCGTGGACGGCATACTCAGACCAGAGTCCGCCGCGCGGGGTGGGCGGTGCCGTCACCGGCCGCATTGCAGGAATCGGAGGTGGCCTGGGCCGACGCCGGTGCCGGCGTCGTTTCCACCGCCCTCACCGCGGTTGGGTCGGCGTGGGCGAGGCCGGATTCCGCGGCGACGGCAACGCCCGCGAGGCGGAGCAGGTGATTCCCCTCGTCTCCGCCGAACTCCCGCATCAGCCTTGTCAACAGGCGCACACCGACTCCTTTCGTGTCCGCGGCTCCGCGGCCAGTCCCCGGACCAGGAGCCGGCGAGCCGGGGAAAACCGATAACCCCAGCCCGCGTCAAAGCGGTTTCCGACGCCGCGCACACGAGACCCCGCGCAGCGCCGCGAGCATCACTGCGCCGAATTGTAGTCCGCCGGCGACGCAGAGGAGGTCCCCTGCGCTATCCCGCCCGGGCCCGCCCCGAGGCGGGCCATAACCCCGCCGGAAACGCGCGGCGCCGTGACGCGCCCGCTTCCGTCACCGCGTTTCCTGTTCGGCGCCCTGCCAGGCGGGGCACGTCCCGGGCTCGGGCAGGCCAGGCGGCCCGGCGATCGGGCGGGCCCGGCGGCCCGGCGGCCCGGCGAGACGATCCGCTGCCCGCCGCGCGGGCCGCCTCGTGCAACCCCACCTCCGGGCCACGCGTCCGCCGCCGGCTCCCCCGGCCGCCGACGCCGTCGCCTCATCCCAGCCATGCCGGGATCTATAGCCACCCCTGCGCCAGCAAACGCCGCCGGCGCGACGGTTCGTGGCTCATGGCATCGCCTGGTGAGCCTGTGTCACTGCCAAGCCAGCCACGATCGCGTGCTCGGGATCGCCGGCAGGCCGGCTAGGCCTCATCCTGGCAACAGCACAGGAACTGTGGGGTGGGTGACGGGACTTGAACCCGCGGCCACCGGGACCACAACCCGGTGCTCTACCTGCTGAGCTACACCCACCGCGACCGGCTTCCGCACCGCCGGCGCACCCGGGACAGTCCGGCGATCACGGCTCGCGAGCCGCGCCTACCGGCGTGAGTCCCGGAGGTACCGCCTGGAGCGTCCTACCGAGCGAAGCCATCGTACCGGGCGATGTCACCGTGTGGGCAAGCGGGTTACCGGTGATGTGGGCATCACGTTGCGTTGGGGCTCGCGCTCGCGGTCGGGGTCGGGGGCGCGGGTGGGGCGGCGGCCTCGGCGCGGGCGGCGGCGAAGGCGTCGGTCTGGGCGCGAACCTCGGCGGCGATGGCGCGGGCCTGCTCGGTGCCGGGGCCGGGCGCGGGGACGAACAGGGCCTGCCGGTAGTAGCGCAGCTCCTCGATGCTCTCCTGGATGTCGGCGAGGGCGCGGTGGCCGCCGCGCTTGACCGGCGCGGCGTAGTACGTGCGCACGTACCAGCGGCGGGCCAGCTCCTTGATCGAGGAGACGTCGATCATGCGGTAGTGCAGGTGGGCGTCGAGCGTCGGCATGTACCGGCCGAGGAAGGTGCGGTCGGTGGCGATCGAGTTGCCACACAGGGGCGCCTTGCGCGCCTCGGGTACACGGGCGCGGACGTAGTCGAGTACGATCTTCTCCGCCTCGGCGAGGGTGAGCGTGGACGCGCGGACGGCGGCGGTCAGGCCGGACGTCTCGTGCATCTCGCGGACGATGGGCACCATCGCGTCGAGGGCGTCGCCGGGTGCTGAGATCACCAGGTCCACGCCCTCGTCGAGCAGATTTAGCTCACTGTCCGTAACCAGGCAGGCCACTTCCAGCAGCAGATCCGACGTGGCGTCCAGGCCCGTCATCTCGCAGTCGATCCACACCAGACGATCCATCCCGCTGACACTAAGGTCTGCGGCGCGCACCGTCACGCGCACCCCCGGCCACGGAGCCGAGTGGCCCCCCGGGCGGGGACGAATATCAACGAGTCTGACCCAACGAGTTACTCACCGTGAACGTCACGGAGATCTGGTTGTAGGCCGCCTCGGTCGGGATGGCGGTCAGGGTGTACTGGCCGTTTGGTACCTCGGTGGTCTGCCAGCCCCCCGACGCCACCGAGAAGATGTAGGGCGGTCGGGCCACCGGCATGTCGTAGGTCTGGATCGGGCCGTTGAGCACGTACTCGAGGGGGCCGGTGTAGCTGGCCGCCTCGACCTGGATGAGCCGGAAACCCGAGATCGTCTCGCCGTCCTTCACCCCGATGAAGCGGAGTCCGCCCGGATTGGGGGACGGGCTGGACGCCGGGTCGAGCGGGCTTCCCAGGGCACCCGGAAAGGTGGCGAGGACCGTCGGATCCATGCGGGTGCCGGACTGGTCACTCTTGTCGTAACTGAAGACCAGGATGGGCATGAGCACCAGCGCCGCGGAGAACAGCGCCAGGCCGACCCATCCGCGTCTGAGCGCGTCCACCTCGTCCGGTCCCTTCGCCGTGCCGGCACGGGGATCCGATTACTCTAACGGGTCGGCGCGTGACGACACTCACCGGGTCGGAGGTGACGCCGGCGCGGCCGGACACCGCTGGCGGCGTGGGGCTGACATCCGGGCCGGCGAGCCAGGTCAGCGTGTTCTGCGGCGCCGTCTGCCGGGTGGCCGGCTCGGGAGATGCGCGGGGCCGCGGTTGTCTCGCGGTCGTTGACGCACCCCTCGTCGACTGAGCCCCAGGATGCGCTGCTGTGCGATGCGCTCCTGCCGAAGACAGCGGCCACGATCCACGCCCCGACCGTAGCCGTGATCCGCGTCTCGTGCGCCCCGGTCACATGCTGTTTACCTCGTCCACGGCGTGTCGCTTGCCAGCCGTACGCGGCCGTATCCCGCCGCGACTGTCCGCGGTCGGCGTCCGCCCTGTCCGTTGCCCCGCGCCACCGGACCGGGCCGGGCCGGGCCGGGCCGGCGAGGTGGATACGCCAGCCCGGCCCGGATGGGCTCAGGCCGCCAGCGCTGTCGGAGAGCGGCCCGAGGCGCCCGCGGTCCGCCCGCCCCGGTCGGCCTCGAACGCCGGCTCCAGCGCCAGCTCGAGGACCTCCCGGACGTCGGTCACCAGGTGGACGGTGAGGGCGTCACGGACCGGCGCGGGCACGTCGTCCAGGTCCGGCCCGTTACGCTGGGGCAGCAGCACGGTGGTGAGGCCGGCGCGGTGGGCGGCGAGCAGCTTCTGCTTCACCCCGCCGATCGGCAGCACCCTGCCGGTCAGGGACACCTCCCCGGTCATCGCGACGTCGGCGCGCACCGGGCGGCCGGACAGCAGGGACGCCAGCGCCGTCGTCATCGTCACGCCGGCGCTCGGCCCGTCCTTGGGTACCGCCCCGGCGGGAACGTGCACGTGGACCCCGCGGTCGGCCAGGTCCCCGACGGGCAGTTCGAGCTCCACGCCGTGCGAGCGCAGGTAGGACAGCGCGATCTGCGCCGACTCCTTCATCACGTCGCCGAGCTGGCCGGTGAGCGTGATGCCGGCGCCACCGGTCTCCGGGTCGGCGAGGGACGCCTCGACGAAGAGCACGTCACCGCCGGCTCCCGTGACGGCGAGGCCCGTCGCCACGCCCGGCAGCGCCGTGCGCTCCGCCGACTCCGGGGTGTGCCGGGGCCGGCCGAGGTAGCCCGTGAGGTCGCCGGCGCCGACCGCGACCGGCAGGGTGGACTCGCCGAGCGCCACCCGCGCCACGATCTTGCGCAGCAGGCGGGCGATGGACCGCTCCAGGTCACGCACGCCCGCCTCGCGGGTGTACTCGCCGGCGAGCGCCCGCAGCGCGTCGTCGGTGACCGTCACGTCCCCGGCGGCGAGTCCGGCCCGGTCGAGCTGGCGGCGCAGCAGATGGTCGCGGGCGATCACGACCTTCTCCTCCTCGGTGTAGCCGTCGAGCCGGATGATCTCCATCCGGTCGAGCAACGGCGCCGGGATCGCCTCCAGGACGTTCGCGGTGGCCAGGAACAGCACGTCGGACAGGTCGAGCTCGACCTCCAGGTAGTGGTCGCGGAAGGTGTGGTTCTGCTCCGGGTCGAGCACCTCCAGCAGCGCGGCGGTCGGGTCGCCCCGGTAGTCGGCGCCGAGCTTGTCGACCTCGTCGAGCAGGACGACCGGGTTCATCGACCCGGCCTCGCGGATCGCCCGGACGATCCGGCCGGGCAGCGCGCCGACGTAGGTGCGCCGATGGCCGCGGATCTCGGCCTCGTCGCGCACGCCGCCGAGCGCCACCCGGACGAACGACCGGCCCATGGCCCGCGCGATCGACTCGCCGAGCGACGTCTTGCCGACGCCGGGCGGGCCGGCGAGGGCCAGCACGGCCCCGCCGCGCCGGCCGCCGACGACGCCGAGCCCCGCGTCGGCACGGCGACGCCGCACGGCCAGGTGCTCGATCACCCGCTCCTTGACGTCCGCCAGGCCCGCGTGGTCGGCGTCGAGGACGGCCCGGGCGGCGGCGATGTCGTAGGAGTCCTCCGCGCGGACGTTCCAGGGCAGATCGAGGACGGTGTCGAGCCAGGTGCGGATCCAGCCGCCCTCGGGCGAGGACTCCGCGGTGCGCTCCAGCTTGTCGATCTCCTTGACAGCCGCGGCCCGCACCTTCTCGGGCAGGTCCGCCGCCTCGACGCGGGCCCGGTAGGCCGCCGGCTCCGAGCCGGCCGCGCCTTCGCCGTCCGCGCCGGGGCCGTCCAGCTCGGCCAGCTCCTTGCGGACGGCCTCCAGCTGGCGGCGCAGCAGGAACTCACGCTGCTGGCGGTCCATGCCCTCCTGGACGTCACGGCGGATCGTCTCGGCGACGTCCAGCTCGGCGAGGTGATCCCGGGTCCAGGCCAGCAGCCGCTCCAGGCGGGTGGCGACGTCCGGCGTGGCGAGCAGTTCGATCTTCTGCGCGGTGGTCAGGTAGGCGGCGTAGCCCGCCGTGTCGGCGAGCGCGCCGGGATCGGTGATCGTGGCGACGGAGTCGACGACCTGCCAGGCGCCGCGCTGGCGCAGCAGGTCGGTCACGAGCGCGCGGTACTCCCTGGCCAGCCGATCGACATCGGCGACCTCGCCGGCCGGCGCGGCGGCGGACTGCCCACCACCGTCGGACCGCCCACCACCGTCGGACGACGTGGATGCGCTGGGCTGCGCCGGTCGGGCGGCTTGCTCCTGGCCGGCCTGCGCCACCTCGACCGCTTCCGCCCACCGCACCGTCGAGCCAGTCGGGTCGGAGCCCTCGGGGGCCGCGCGCACGGCGGTGACCCGGACTCGGACCGTGCCCCGCACGACCGCCGCCGAGCCACCCCGCGGCAGCCGGCCGACCTGCTCGACCACGCCCACCGCCGCGACCTCGGCGAGCTGCCCATCAACACGCGGGACGAGCAGCACCTCCGCCGGGCGACCGCCGGAGCGACTGGAGATCCCCGGCGCCCGGGCGTCCGAAGCGCCGGGTGCGCCACCCGCGCGGGCGGCGTCGACAGCGGCTCGGGTCTCGTCGTCGGACAGGTCGAGGGACACCACCATGCCGGGCAGGACGACGGCGTCGTCGAGCGGCAGGACGGGCAACACCCGGGTCTGAGCCATGTGGTCCACCCTCACGTGAGGAAGTTGAGTCAATCCCACTGAAGTCATCTCAGCCTACGCTTGTTCCCGAGGTTGATCGCTCCCAGCGAACAGCGGTCGACGACCGCGCGGGGCGCGCCGATGACGACCGCGCGCGGGCGCGCCGATGACGACCGCGCGCGGGCGCGCCGATGACGACCGCGCGGGCGCGCCGACGGAGGGCACGCCGAATCAGGGAGAGCGTGGGGACCCGCCGCGCCGGGCGACAGACCGCGGAGCGTTCCGCGGAACGCGATCTCTCATCAGGGATCGCGCGCGGCGGCCACGCCGACCAGCCCGGACCAGCTCGGACCGGGGCGGACGCCCCGCCAGGTCAGTTCGTGATCACTCGATGTCGAACAGGCCCTGACGGACCGCGTACATCACGGCTTCCATCCGCGAATGAAGCTGGAGCTTGTCGAGGATGTTCCGTACGTGGTTCTTCACCGTGTTCTCACTGATGAACAGCTTGCGGGCGATCTCGCGGTTGGCGCGACCCTCCGCGACCAGCTTGAGCACCTCGAGTTCGCGGGCGGTGAGGTGCGGCGCGTGCGCGCGCGGGCGGTCCTCCGTGCCCCGCGCCATCGTCGCGAACTCCACCATCAGCTTCGAGGCCATCGACGGGCTGATGAGGCTCTGCCCGTTGTGCACGGCCCGGACCGCGTCGGCCACCTCGTGCGGCGGAATCGACTTGAGCAGGTATCCGACCGCGCCGGCCTTGATCGCCTCGAACAGGTCGGACTCCTCGTCCGACACGGTCAGCATGACGATTCGGGTACGGGGCACGGCGCGCCGGATCGCACCGGCGGCGGCGATCCCGTCACGCCCGGGCATGCGGACGTCCATGAGAACGATGTCCGGCAGCGTGCCGGCGGCGATCGTCAGCGCCTCCTGGCCGTCCCCGGCCTGACCGACGACGCTGATGTCCTCCTCGATCTCCAGCACGGTCTGCAGACCCTGGAGAAACAGCTCGTGATCGTCTACCACGAGGACCCGGATCGGTGCGGAGCCCTCGATGGCGTCGGCTTCAGCGGCCGACGGCGGCATGACACTGGCCGTCATCACACACCCGGGAATCAGGGTCGAATCGCCCAGGCGACGACGCGGACGCGAACGAAAGGTGGTTCGGACACTCTTCCACTCTACGTGATGAAGTACATACCCGAGGTCGTGACAGCGCCCTGGCGACGGCGGCGTCTCCCCCCAATAACGCATCCGACATGCCGGAAATAGTACGCGGTAGGCCCGCCGCTGCCACCGCGTATCGCCGGCTTCGTCGTCCCAGCAGATCAGCAACGGCAGCGGAACGGCAGCGGTTTCGGCCGGTCAGGCACCCTGGGCACCACACGGAGCCCACACTCCGGATATCCGCCGCCAGATCCCCGAAAATCGGACGCATCATGTCCGCATCTCCTAAGCGCGGCGGTTCCCCAATGACCAGCAGTCATTAGGGCGACGTGGTAATCCAAGGGCCATCCAAATACCGGATGCGAGGATTGCACCGGGCGACTGGTGGCGCGTTCGCCGTCCTCCCGTCAATCTCATCTGTATGACCGCGCCCACCAGTAGCCCCCGCCCCCGACTCCACATCAAGCCGGGTACGACCTGGTCCGAAGCGTTCAGCCGATGCCGGGAGACCGCGCCGGAGGCGTTCGACGAGGACGGCCGCCTCCGTAATCTCTGGGGAGGGCAATGGCACCGCAGTGGCACTCCTCTGCACAGCCTGTCGCCCATTGACGGCACGCCGATCGCCGGCCCGCCGATGATGGAGCAGGATGAGGCCCGCGAGGCGATCCGCGCGGCCCTCGATGACCACAAGGAGTGGCGTGACGTCGCCCTGAGCGAGCGCAAGGCGCGTGTGCGCGCGGCGGTCGACGCGATGGACGCCCACCGTGAGCTGCTCGCCCTCCTGCTCGTGTGGGAGATCGGCAAGCCGTGGCGGCTGGCCCTCACCGACGTCGACCGCGCCCTCGACGGCGTCCGCTGGTACCTGGACGGCATCGACACGATGATCGACGGCCGCGGCCCGCTGCCCGGCCCGGTCAGCAACATCGCGAGCTGGAACTACCCGATGAGCGTGCTCATGCACGCCATGCTCGTCCAGATGCTCGCCGGCAACGGCACCATCGCCAAGACGCCGACCGACGGCGGCGCCGCCTGCCTCACGCTCGCCAGCGCGCTGGCCCGCCGCGAGGGCCTGCCCGTGTCACTGGTGTCCGGCTCGGGGTCGCGGCTGTCGGGTGCGCTGGTGCGCGCGCCGGAGATCGGCTGCCTCGCGTTCGTCGGCGGCCGGTCCGCGGGTGGGCAGGTCGCGGCCGCCCTGGTCGACACCGGCAAGCGGCACTTCCTCGAGCAGGAGGGCCTCAACGCCTGGGGAATCTGGGAGTTCTCCCAGTGGGACGTGCTCGCCGCCCACCTGAGGAAGGGCTTCGAGTACGGCAAGCAGCGCTGCACGGCCTACCCCCGCTATGTGGTCCAGCGTCAGCTGTTCGACCAGTTCCTCGAGATGTACCTGCCGGTGGTCCGGTCGGTGCGGTTCGGGCACCCGCTGGCCGTCGAGGCCGATGACGACCCGCTGCCCGAGCTGGACTACGGCCCCGTCATCACCGCCGACAAGGCCACCGAGCTCGCCGCGAAGGTCGACGAGGCAATCGCCAAGGGCGGCGTGCCGCTCTACCGGGGCGACCTCGCCGACGGCCGGTTCCTCGACCATCAGGACACCGCCGCCTACGTGCCCCCGGTGGCGATCCTGCACCCGCCGGCGTCGTCCGCCCTGCACCACGCCGAGCCGTTCGGCCCAGTCGACACGATCGTCATCGTCGACTCCGAGGCGGAACTTCTCGCCGCGATGAACGCCTCCAACGGCGCGCTCGTCGCCTCCCTGGCCTGCGACGACGAGTCCCTCGCCGGGCGCCTGTCCGGTGAGCTCGCCGCCTTCAAGGTCGGGGTGAACAAGCCTCGCTCCCGCGGCGACCGGGACGAACCGTTCGGCGGCCGCGGCGCGTCGTGGAAGGGCGCGTTCGTCGGCGGCGCCCACCTGGTCCGCGCCGTCACTGTCGGCCCGGACCCGAACGAGCGCCTCGTCGGCAACTTCCCCAGCTACTCCCTCTTCCCCGAGGTCTGACGTCCCACAACATCCGACCTCCGTCGGGCCCTGGCCCAGACGACCGCTCGTCGCCGGCCGGCGACGTCGATCGCCAGCGCCACCCCTAGCCGGCGCTCGCGACCGGGCCGTCCGCGTACGGCTCGGTCGCGGCGCCCGCCTCCGGCCACGCAAGCCATCCCTGTTCGTACAGTGCCGTCCACGCAGCCCGCACATGACTGTCCGTGAACATGTGCCCCTTCCGCGGCGACCGCGCACGCACACGCCGCGCGGCTTGGACCGGATCCTCGCGGACCTCCGGGTTCTCCTGGACGGTCCAGTGCACGCCGGCCAGAAGCTCCAGGCCATATGCGGACTCGAAACCTTCGATCAGATCGAGGACGCGCCCCAGCCGCCTGGTCCGCTCAGGGTGACCGGACAACACCGCGGCCGCGAGCGCGTCCGCGCCGGGCACCACACGGATCGGCTCCGCCTCCTGGACTCGCGCACCACCGTCAGCGAACCCGACAAGGTAGTGGCCCTCAAGACTGATCAAGGCGTGGCTCAGGTTGTCCGCGTACGGCCCGTGCTGCGCACGGCGAAAGTCCAGCCGCAGAGACTCGCCCGCAACCTGAAGGAAGTAGAGCAGCTTCTGCACCTCGACGAGCGACGCGCCGGAGGCACACTCGACGTATGTGTTGATCAGTCGAACCACCACCGCCCGGGCCGGCGTCATCTGCGGCCGTCTCGCCCGGGTAGTTGCCAGGTCCGCCGCCGAAGGTCCGGAAGGCGGGTACAACAGAACGAGAACGTCCGGATCAAGAGCCGCCAGGGCATCCCGTATCCGCGGCTCGACCTCGCCCCAGTCCAGACCGCCATGGCCACACCCCAGCGGGGGCACGGCCAGCGACCGTATCCCGAGCTCACGCGCCACGCGGACGAGGTCGACCAGGCCCCGTTCCACATCCGCGAGACGGGAACGGGATCTCCAATGGGCCTTGGTCGGGAAGTTGATCACGTACCTGGGACCTGTCATCGCGCCCGTCGGCCAGACTTGCACACGACCAAGTTCGATCTGCCCTGCCTTGGCCGCGCCCTGGTACTCGTCGAACATCGCGGGATACGCCCGGCGGAACTGCAACGCAATGCCCTTGCCCATCACGCCGGTGGTGTTGACGGTGTTGACCAGCGCATCGACATCGGCGTCGAGCAGATTGCCAGCCACCTCCGTGATCATGACCGTCATCCCATGCCTCAGAAGCACCAACCTGGTCTGACCACCGTCGAGACCCTCACACCCACCGTAGCGAGCACCTCCCGGGCCCGCCGAGCCTGGGTCAACGAGTGGACCACAATCTGCGTGAAGGCAACGGCGGGAACCCGTTCGTGGACGAGGCACTCAGCCATCCGACGTTCCCGCCGGTCGGGCTCGTCGTCGCTCTTCGCCCAGTGCGTCGCCCTCATCAGATCCCAGTCGACGAGCGCGTCGAGCTCGCCGTCATCTCTTCGACCGGCCCCGAGCACGCAAGACACGAACCTGTAAGGGTATGCCGCGCTATGCAGCCAAATGACGACACCCAGCAAAGAGCCTGAGGGTGGACCCGGCTCAGCGAGGGTCGGACAGGCCGTGGTCGGCGAGGGGGCCGAGGCGCAGGCCGGCGTCGTCGCAGCGGGCGGCGAGCTCGGGCAGAGCGCCCAGGGCGCTGCGCCAGGCGCCGGGGGCCGAGGTGCAGTCGCAGTCGTGCAGCAGGACCGTCGCGCCGCCGCGCAGGTCGGGGGCGAGGGTGGCCAGCACGCTGCGCGGGGTCGCCTCGGCGGTCCAGTCCCTCCCCCACGCCGACCACAGCACGGGAGTCAGCTCCAGCCCGCGGGCCGCGACCAGCAGGCCGGCGGAGAGGACGCCGTGCGGCGGGCGGACGAAGCGGGGCAGGCGACCGGTGGTCTCGGCGATGAGGTCACGGGTGCGGGCGAGCTGGTCGTGGGTTGATCGCGGGCCGCGCAGCAGCATCGGGCGATGGTCCCAGCCATGCACGGCGAGCTCGTGGCCGGCGGCGACCATCTCGCGGGCCAGGCCCGGGGAGCGCTCCAGCAGGCCGCCGAGCATGAAGAAGGTGGCGCGCACCTCGAGCTCGGCGAGCACGTCGAGGAAATGCGGCGTCGACGCCGGATCCGGCCCGTCGTCGAAGGTGAGCGCGACATGGTCGGCCGCGCCGATGCCCGCCAGGCCCGGGGCCACCCGCAGCCGCAGCCGGCGCAGCGTGGTCAGCGACGGCAGGCCGTAGCCGAGCCCGGCCGTGGCGGCCAGCGTCACCGCCGCGCCCGCGGCGCGACGGCCCCCGGCGTTCCCGCGCGTCGTGACGGACCGCGTCATAGCGCAAACTCTGCCACATCTGCGGTGGCAGCCCGACCGCCACCCCGGAAGTCCTGATCATCTCCTGGATCGGCCTCGACCAGAACGCCGAGGAGGAGGCTGATTTCCCGCGGAGGGGAAGCGCGTGCGGGGGAAGGCGGCGCCGGGTCGCGAACTCCGCGCTTCGTGTCCGGTTTGTCCACGAATGCGCGACACGGGCCGCCGCGACGTTGCCATCACGCTGCCACGATCCGCTACGACGACGACCGGGAAGATCACGATTCCACCCGGGTGGTGCCTGGCCGTCATCCGGGGCAGGACGATCATGGGCAGCGCACCGGGCGTGAATGAGGAGCGCGCGCAGGAGCGTCCAGGCATCCACCGCAAGACGCGCAGCTCCGACATGCCGGAACCGGTGATGTTCGGCGTAGTCGGCATACATTTTCTCCGAGCTTGCTTCCTTCTCCATCTCGGCGCCGCCGCGTACGAGCGTCCGACTGACCCCGCCGATCCACCGGTCCACCGGTCCACCGGTCCACTGATTCGCCGATCCGTCCGGAAGGGCCTCTTGACGTCCTCCCTCGTCTGAAGCTGAAGGCGGGGGATTCCAACTCCTACACATCCACCAGAGGGGGTGCGCGGTGTTGAGGTTCACGGTTCACGGGCACGGCCGACGCCGTGCCTCCCCGCGCGGTCACCGCACGTCCTGCGGCGATGTTCACTGCTGCGTTGACGTCCGCGTTGGCCGTGTGCCCGCAGGCGACGCACCGGAATACCGCTTGGCTCTCGAGGTTCCCAGGCGCCGTATGCCCACAGGCCGAGCAACGCTGAGACGTGTAGAAGGCCGGGACCTTTTCGACCCGGCCGGGGGCTTTCTGTTCGAGACGGTGGACCAGACATCCCCAGCCGGAGCCGAGGATCGACCGGTTCAACCCGGCTTTCCGCCGGACGTTGCGGCCCGGCATCTCCACCGTGCCCCGGGCCGACCGGGTCATACCCAGGATGTTCAGATCCTCGACACGGATCAGATCGTACCGCCGTGCCAGGCCGGTCGAGGTTTTCTCGATCCAGTCCTTCCGCCGGTCGGCTTCCCGCGCTGTCACCCGGGCGATCCGCACTTTCACCCGGGCGCGCCGGTTACCGCCCCGCCTGCCCCTGGCGAGCTGGCGTTGCAGCCGGCGCAGCCGTGCGGCCTCGCCGGCTCGCAGCCCCGGGCAATGCAGAAGCTCACCGGTCGACAGGGCGGCCGAGACCTTCACACCCCGGTCGACGCCGACGACGGTGCCGGTACCGGGCGCGTCGATCGGCTCGGGGACCGCCGCGAACGCGACGTGCCAGCGGCCAGCGCGATCCAGGGTGATCCGGTAGGACCTGAAGTCCGGGACCGGCGGGACACACGGAACTTCACCCAGCCGACTTTCGGCACCCAGCAGTGGGACCAGCGCCGGTTCAGCTTCTCGACCCGGGCGTTTTTCCCCACGACCTGGAAACCTTCGGACCGGCCGCGTTTCCGAAATCCAGGTCGCCGATGCGAACCACCGAAAAAGTTTCGCAGGGCCTGGTCGAAATCCCGCAGGGCCTGCTGTTGCACGGTCTGGGATCCGGCCCGAAGCCAGTCGAACTCGGCCCGCGCTTCGGTCAGCTGCCGACACCGTTCCAGATGGTTCGGCGTTTCACCCCGGTAGGGTGTCCACCAGGACTGCTGTTCCACGGCAAGGTTCCACACAAACCGCGCATGCCCGCAGTGCTCTTCAAGTCCGGCGACCTGCGCGGGCGCCGGAACGAGACGGTAGCGGGTCATATTCCAATTCTACAGAAAGGATCGCCCATGCGCTTCAGCGTGGGGCGCCGTTTCCTCTCCGGCCTGAAGGCCGGAGCATCCACGGCGCAAATCCGATGACCCCGGCTCCGGCCCTGCGCAAGGGCGCCAACACACCCGTTCCCGCCGGGGAGCTCTGGATCACGGTCGGCTGGGCGCCGGGACGGATGGTGGACGTCTGCGCCGTCCTCGTCACCGACCTCGACCGGGTCCGGTCGGACGCGGACTTCGTCTTCTACAACGCGCCGACCCATCCCTCCGGCGCGGTCGCGCTCGCCGCCACGGCACCGGGTGCGGCCGGCCTTGTCGCGAGACTGCCCAGGGTGGAGCCGGCGGTACGCCGGATCGTGATCGCCGGATCGCTCGACGAGGGCACCTTCCTCGACCTCGCCGACCTGAGCATGGTTCTCGCCGACGAGGACGGCCGGCCGCTCACCCGGTACGTGCCGGAGCCCGACGAGCCGGTCACGGCCCTGGTGTTCGGTGAGCTGTACCGCCGGGGCGGCGGCTGGCGGTTCCGTGCGGTCGCCCAGGGCTGGGACAGCGGGCTGGCCGGTCTCGCCCGCGGCTTCGGCATCCAGGTCCGCGACGACCCGGCACCCGACAACCATCCGGCCGAGGGCCCCCGCACGGCCGATGCCGCTCACCCGGGTGACGTCATCCACCCGCGCGACGTCATCCACCCGCGCGACGGGCGATCCCGCGAGCGCCCGCCAGGCCGACGATCGACGCCGCGCACCCAGGTCCTCCCGGACGCCGACGCGGACGTCGCCGACGCCGCCGCCGACGTGCCGGACACCCGGCCGGACCATCGCACCTCCATACCTCCGTCGGAGCCGCGCGCCGGCTACGCCGATCCCGACGACGCCCCGGACCGCGACGCGTTCCACGACCGCGACGACCGCGACGACCGCGGCCGGATCATCCGCGGCGCGGACATGGATGTCGGTGGTGTGGGCGCGGATGCCGAGACGGAGTCCGTGATCCGGGCGGACTGGTATCGCGATCCGGTGCGGCCCGGCCACATGCGCTGGTGGGACGGGGAACGCTGGCAGGGTCCGCCCGAGCCGATCCACGCCGAGACGGAGACGACCTGCGGCCGGTGCGGCGCCACCAAGCGGTGGCGGTTGTTCGGCGGACCGCCGGCGTGCGAGCCCTGCGCTGAGGATGCACGGGCCTTCCTGTGGGACTGGCGGGGCCGGGTGGTGGCGAGCCTCGCCCGGGAGGACCCGACGGGCGGCGGCCTCGAACCGCTGTGGGCCGAGCTGCGCTACCAGCGGATCCCGCCGGCCGCGGGCTGGGAGGCCGTCCAGTCGGTGGGGCGGGCGCATCTGGAGCGGCTGGCGGCGTTCGCATTCGCCGACGGGATCGTCGAGCCCGCGGAGGTCGAGCGGATCGAGGCCGCGGTCGCCGCGCTGGGCCTGGCCGGCCCGTGGCTCGACGAGCTGCGCGGACGGCTCGCCCGCGGGCTGGAGCTCAGTCGGATCGAAGCCGGCGAGCTGCCCCGGTTACCCGAGGGCGGCCTGCACCTGGAACTCGACGAGATCCTGCATCTGGATGTCTCGGCCACGCTGGTGCGGCCGGGGGCACACGGCCCGCGGCACTCCCTCGGCCGGCTGATCGGCACCAACCGCAAGCTGCGGTTCCTCGCCGATGCCGGGCGCGGCGCGGAGCTGGGGCTCGCGAAGGTCGTCGAGATCGAGGCGCGCGGCGGGGCCGTCGACATCGCCGCCACGACCGCCCGCGGCTCGGGCACCTACCTCGTCGACGACCCGCCGTACGTCGCCGCGGTGCTGGCCGGGATCCTGCGGGTCGCGCGCCGGCAGGTGATCGCGCCGGGCAGCCGGGCGAGCCGGTCGATCCCGCAGGCGGTGAAGGCGGAGGTGTGGCGGCGTGACGGCGGGGTCTGCGTCGAGTGCGGCGGCAACGACCACCTGGAGTTCGACCATGTGATCCCGTTCAGCCGGGGTGGCGCGTCCAGTGCCGGCAACCTGCAGCTGCTGTGCCGAGGGTGCAACCGCTCGAAGGGCGCCCGGATCTGACGCGGACATCACTGGCTCGCGGCGCAGGAATGGGACCTGCGGCTTCGGCTGTGGCGCGAGCACCTGGACTGGGACGGTGCGGACGACGACCCGGACGGCCGTCCCCGGCGGATGAGGTCCACCGGTCGGTGGTGAGGAACACGCGGTGGCACGACGAGACGGGTGGTGCGAGAGAGTAGACGGGTGGTGCGGACGGGACGGTTGGGCCCGATCGGCTGGTTGTTCGTCGTCGCGATCGTGCTCGCGGTGGGGACGCTGGCCGTCGATCATGCGCCGCGGCGGGGGGCGCGGGTCGGACTGTGGGGGGATTCGCTGGCGTGGGAGGCGGGGGGCTCGTTCAGCCGCGCGGTGCTCGCGGATCACCGCAACGAGGTGCTCGTGCGGACGTGGGGTGGGACGGCGCCCTGCGACTGGTTGACGGACATCCGTGACCAGGTCCGGCGCTGGCGGCCGACCGTGGTGGCGCTCGCGTTCTCCGGCAACCAGGGCACGGCCTGCATGCAGGGGCGCGATCTGATCACCGCCTACCGGCAGGACGTCACCGAGGCGGTGCGGCTGCTGACGGACTACGGGGCTGACGTCATCCTCGTCGAAGCGCCGCCGCGTCGAGACCAGGAGGTCGACGCCGCCGGCCTGACGCCGCTGGACCGGGTGTGGCGGGAGATCGCGGCGTCCTGGCCGCGCACCCGGGTCGCCCCCGCCGGTCGGGCGGTCACCACCGCGACCGGCCATTTCACGCCCACGCTGCCCTGCGTCGCCGGGGAGACCTGCGGGCCCGGCGGTCAGGTGACGGTCCGCAGCCCGGACGGCGTCCACTTCTGCCCGAAGGTCGAGCCGCCGATGGTGGCGTGCCCGGTCGTCGCCACCGGCGCCGTCCGGTACGGCACCGCGATCGCCCGCGCCGCCCTGGCCCTCGCCACCGGCAAGGATCCTCGCCCCACCGCCGGCGACTCACCGCACCCGGCGGCCTGACCCACACTCAGGCAACACGGCCACTCAGGCGACGCGGCCGACGCGGCGACGGGCGGTGGCGACCCGGCGGCCGGTGACGGAGCGGCGGTGCACGCCGAGCTCGTCGCGCCAGGACAGGTAGGTCCGGTCGGGCATGCCGAGCAGGGAAAGCCGGTCGGCGAGGTCGGCGGCGAAGGCCTCCACGTCCTCGGGGTGGTGGACGCGCAGTTCCAGGCGGTTCTCGTCCACGAAGGCGATGCCGGCCCGCTGCCACAGACTGGCGTCGAGCAGGTCGGCGAGTTCCTCGGGGCTGGCGAGATCACGAGGAAGCTCCGGCCAGGCGATGTCGAGCACGAGGACGTCGGTCGGCAGGTCGGTCGGCAGGTCGGTCGGCATGATGTCCCTCCCTCTCGAACCTCTCGGCCGCGGTCGGCGCTTCTCGGCGCGACGCCGATGCCGACCGTCCCATGGTCGCTCCCCCTGGGCACTGTCTCCCCCGGCATGCGGAGGTCGAATCATGCCATCGCGGAATGGCCCGCGCCGGTGATCCCCGGCGCGCCCTCGGCGGTGAACACCGCCCACAGCCGCGCGTAGACGCCACCTGCCTGAACGAGTTCGTCGTGGGTGCCCTGCTCGGCGATCCGCCCGTCCGCCATGACCACGACCCGGTCGGCGCGGGCGGCGGTGGTGAGCCGGTGGGCGATGACGACGGTGGTCCGCCGGGTGGCGAGCGCCTCGGCGGCGGCGGTGACGGCGGCCTCGGTGGCGAGGTCGAGGGCCGCGGTCGCCTCGTCGAACAGCAGGATGTCCGGGTCGGCGAGCTCGGCGCGGGCGAGGGCGAGCAGTTGGCGCTGGCCGGCGGACAGGCCACGTCCCCGTTCGCCGACGGGATGGTCGTAGCCGTCGGGCAGGGTGGCGATGAACGTGTCGGCGCCGACGGCGCGGGCGGCCTCGCGGACCTGGTCGTCGGTGGCGTCCGGACGGGCGTAGGCGATGGCGTCGCGGACCGTCCCGGAGAAGACGAACGGCTCCTGCGGCACGACACCGAGCCGGCGCCGGTAGGAGGAGAGATCGAACTCCCGCACGTCGACCCCGTCGATCCGGATCGCCCCGCCGGTGACGTCGTAGTAGCGGGCTATCAGCTTGAGCACGCTCGACTTTCCGGCGCCCGTCTCCCCGACGAACGCGACCGTCTCTCCAGGGGCGATGCGCAGGCTGACACCGTCCACCGCGTTCGTCGGGGCGAGCCTGGTGCGGGTCTCGCCGTCGGAGCGGCTGGCGAGGGTGTAGGCGAAGCGAACGTCGTCGAGCACGATCTCGCCGCTCAGCCGGCCCTCGACCGGACGGGGATGCTCCGCAGGCGGGGTGGACGTCGGGGTGCGTAGCAGGTCGGACAGCCGGCGCAGGCCGACCATCGCCTGCTGGTAGCCGTCGAAGACCTGGGACAGCTGCTGGACGGGCGAGAAGAACAGGTTGACGTACAGCATGAACGCGAGCAGCCCACCGGCGGTGAGCGAGCCGCGGACGACGAGATGCGCGCCGACGCCGAGCACGAGCGCGAGCGCGATCCGGGACAGGAACTCGACGAACGGGAAGTACGACGCGATCATCCGCTGGGCGCGGGCGCGCGACCGTCGGTAGGCGTCGGCGAGCTCGCGGAACCGTTGCTGGTTGACGTCCTCGCGGCCGAACGCCTGCGCGACGCGCAGCCCCGTCAGGTTCTCCTGCAGCGACGCGTTGACCGCGCTGACCCGTTCCCGTGCCTCGGTGTAGGCCGCGGACGAGCGAGCCCGGAACACGATGGTCGCCACGATCAGCACCGGCAGGACGGCCATCACGACGAGCGCGAGTTCGATGTCGAGGATCAGCAGCGCGATCATGACCCCGAAGAACGACAGCAGGCTGACGATCGCCGTGGTCAGGCCGGTCTGCAGGAACGTGGACAGGGCGTCGACGTCGGTCGTCATCCTGGTCATGATCCGGCCGGCCAGCTCGCGTTCGTAGTAGTCGAGGCCGAGCCGCTGGAGCTGGGCGAACGTCTTGACCCGCAGGACGTAGAGCAGCCGCTCGCCCATCCGGCCCGTGACCCGGGTCTGCCAGATCTGCACGACCCAGTCGGCGAGGGTGATGGCGAGGGCGACGCCGGCGGTGGCGAACAGCACGTCCCGCGCGCCGGCGCTCACGCCCGCGTCGACGGCGTGGCGCACCAGCGCCGGCAGCGCGAGCCCCGCGACCGTGTCGAGGGCGACGAGCAGCAGGCCGACGACGAGCGGGACGCGAACCCAGCGCAGCAGCCGGGCGAGCGTGAACCCCGGATCGGGCTCCGCCGCGGCCGCCTGGTCGATCCTCGGGTCGTCCTCGGCCGGCGGCAGCGCGTCGACCCGGGCGAGCAGCTCCGGCGTCGGCGGGAGATCCCCGAACGCCCCACCGCCGTTCATCGCCCGCGCCGCGAACCCGCCGCCCATCCCCCGCCCGGCCGCCCCACCGCCGAACCCGCGTCCCGGCGGCCCACCGTCAAATCCCTGCCTCGGCGTTCCGCCACCGATTCCCTGTGCCGCAGTTGTGCCACCGAACCCGGATCCGCTGGGCCCGCGCCCGCCAGACCCGGCCACGCCTGTGCCCCGTCCCACGATTCCCGCCGCGTCCGCGCCGGTGTCCTGACGGCCGCCGTTGGCCTTCTCCGTCGTGCTGCCTGTCGATGTGGATGTCCCGTCCCCGGCGTGCGGCTTGGCGTCCGCCGGCTGGGACGGTTGGAGCGGCGCCGGGCCGGACTGGTCCGCGGTGTCGTCGGCGAGGGTGTCACCGGGGCCGGCGAGCAGGCGGCGGAACAGGGGGCTGCGCTCGGCGAGCTCGTCCTCGGTGCCGAGGTCGACGATGCGGCCGGCGTCGAGGACGGCGATCCGGTCGGCGAGGTGCAGGGTGGAGCGCCGGTGCGCGATGAGCAGCGTCGTGCGCCCGCGCATCACCTCGCGCAGAGTGTTATGGATCTCGGCCTCGATGCGGGCGTCGACGGCGGAGGTCGCGTCGTCGAGGATCAGCACCCGCGGGTCGGTGAGCAGGGCGCGGGCGAGCGCGACCCGCTGGCGCTGGCCGCCGGAGAGGGTGAGGCCCTGCTCGCCGACGACGGTGTCGTAGCCGTTCGGCAGGGCGGTGATGAAGCCGTCGGCCTGGGCGGCGCGGGCGGCGGCGACGATCTGCTCGTCGGTGGCGTCGGGGCGCCCGTAGGCGATGTTGGCGCGCACGGAGTCGGAGAACAGGAAGCTGTCCTCGAACACGACGCCGAGCTGGGCGCGCACCGAGGCGATCGTCAGCGTGCGGACGTCATGGCCGTCGAGGCGGACGGCGCCGGCCTGCGGGTCGTAGAACCGGGGAAGCAGCTGGGAGATCGTCGACTTGCCGGAGCCGGACGTGCCGACGAGCGCGACCGTCTCCCCCGGCTCGACGCGCAGGCTGATGTCCCGCAGCACCGGCTGCCCCGGCCGGTAGCCGAACGTGACGCCGTCCAGCTCGACGAGCCCGCGGACGTCGTCCGGGTGCAGGGTGGTGGCGTCCGGCGCGTCCGTGATCGTCGAGCGGGAGTCGATGATCTCGAAGATGCGGACCGTGCTGGCCTTGGCCTGCTGGCCGACGGTGAGCAGTCCCGCGAGGGTGCGGGTCGGGCCGATGAGGGCGCCGAGGTAGGTGCTGAACGCGAGGAACGTGCCGAGGGTGATCCGGTCGGTGAGGGCGAGCCAACCGCCGAGCGCCAGCACCGCGACCTGCCCGAGCGCCGGCACCGCCTGCATGGCCGCGGCGAACCGGCTGGTGATCCACACAGCCCGCATCCGCAGCGCGAACAGCCACCGGGCATGCGCGGCGATCCGGTCGAGCTCCCGCGACTCCTGCCCGAAGCCCTTGACCACCCGGACCCCGGCGACCGCCTCCTCGACGGCCCCCGCGACCTCACCCGCCTGCTGCTGCGCCGCCCAGGTCGCCGGAAAGACCGTGCTGCGCGACCGATACCCCAGCACGTACAGCGCGGGTCCCATGGCGAGCGCGATGAGCGTCAGCATCGGCGACAGCCACGCCATCGCGACTATGGACGCGACGAACAGCACCAGGTTCCCGGTGATCATCGGCAGGTAGGAGAGCAGCCCCTGGACCGCGCCGACGTCGGAGATCGCCCGACTGACGACCTGCCCCGTCGAGACCTGATCCTGCCGGGCCCCGTCGAGTCCCTCGATCGTGGCGAACACCTGGTCGCGTAGGTCGTACTGGACGTCGAGGGAGAGCACACCGCCGAAGTACCGCCGCACGAACGCCAACCCGAAGATCGCGAACGCCGAGGCGATCAGCACGATCAGATACGGCGTCAGCGAGTGCCGATGAGCGACGACGACGTTGTCGATCACCTGCCGCTCGACCAACGGCACCGCCGCCGTGACCAAAGTGCCGAGCAACGCGGCCCCGAACGCGAGGATCACGTTGCGCCGGTACACCATCACCGACCGCCCGATCCGCCGCACCCATCCCACGGACGCGTCCACCGAGACCGAGCCCGTCACCGCCGACTCCGTCGCGGTAGCCGGCGCCGACTCGGCGGACGGCGCCGTCTCGGCTGCTGCGGCCGTTTCGGTTGCCGCTGCCGGCCGGGATGGCGAGGGGAGTCCGCTGCGCGATCGAGGGTCGGGGACAGGACGGTCCGAGTCCGGATACCGGGTGTCGAATGACGAGGTGTCAGGATGCGGAGCGGCGGGATGGGCGGAGTGCGACACCTCGCCGTCCAGGCGGGGCGTCTCGGCTGAGGACGCTTCGGTGCTCGCGGTGAACCTCCAGGTCAACGGGATCCAACGACGCCATACCCGGCCGGGGCCGGTACAGCGATTCGACCGAGCCAGCACGCCGGCCGGTCGGCTCGGCTGACCGACTCGGCTGAGCCGGGTTCGGCACCGCTCACGGGGTACGCGCGACCGGTGCTCCGCCGGCCCGGCCTGTCCAAGACCCCACGCCAGGCGGGACGACCCACGCCCACCGCCCGGCGGCGGCACCCACGCACTCCCCCGCAACCGACGCTACGTCGCCCGACCCCCGGATGCGGCTCGCTATGTCTACCAACCAAACACCCCCCGAGCCGCCCGCATGCCCAAACCACTCCGACCCCGGACCACACCCCGCCCCCTCGGGACCCCCACCCGACGGCCCACCGCCCCAGTTCGTCCCGAAAGTCCACCCCACCCCCCGACCACGCCCCCGCCGTCACCTGGTACAGTTCTCCATGTCGACGCGGGAACCTCCGGGGGAACGCGAAGGCCAGGCGCCGTTAGCTCAATTGGCAGAGCAGCGGACTCTTAATCCGCGGGTTCGGGGTTCAAGTCCCTGACGGCGCACCCGTGAATATGCTTCTGACCTGCTAAAACGCATTCGGGTCACCCCCCTTTCTTCTTCTCTTGATCGCGGTGGGCGCCCG
>NZ_JCBATA010000080.1:0-36301 GCF_059816245.1 Frankia sp. RB5 | reverse complement strand
TCACCGATTTCACTGCCTCCTCGCGGAACTCCGGGGAGAATTTCCTGCGACGTTCAGCCATGTGGCACACACTCCATTCCGTGCACAGTCTATTAGATCGACTGCCCGGAATTCTCGGGGCGCCTCAGGTGTGGGGCGTGGCGACCGCGGTGATGGCGGTGCGGTCAGGTGAAGATCCGGTCCAGGTGGCGGTCGAGCAGGGATTGGGCTGTTTCGGGCGTGTAGAGGCCGATGAGGAGCGGGCCTACCAGGCCGTGCGCGAGCCAGAACAAGGATGCGGCTTCCTGCTCGGCGTCGA
This sequence comes from Frankia sp. RB5, assembly GCF_059816245.1. Lineage (NCBI taxonomy): Bacteria > Bacillati > Actinomycetota > Actinomycetes > Frankiales > Frankiaceae > Frankia > Frankia sp. RB5. The sequence continues at coordinate 36,003 of NZ_JCBATA010000080.1, read as the reverse complement.
CGTCCGGGCGTGTGTGACCGCTGTGCTGGGCGGCGCGCAGACGCTCTGTGAAGACGTCGAGCAGGCCCCGCAAGCCTTGGCGGAGGGCCAGCGCGTAGGCGGGGGTTACGGCCGCTCGGGAGTAGAACGCGACGGAGACGCCGGCTTCGGCCCGGCTGTCCTCGTTGGTGGGTAGCAGTTCAGCCAGGACCGCGCGGGCGACGTCGCGGGGGGTTGGGTTCGGCAGGCGGGCGAGACGGGCCTGTAGCCGACCGGCGACTCGATCGCGCATGTGGTCGAGCGCGAACAGCAGCATCTCGTCCTTGCTGCGGAAGTAGTGCTGGACCATCCCCATCGACACCCCGGCCTCGGCGGCGACGTCGCGCAGGCTGACGGCCTCGACTCCGCGGGTGGCGGTCACCCGGAACACCGCCTCCGCGATGCTGCGACGCCGCTCGAGCGGGTCCACCCGCTTCGGCACCGACACCTCCTTTGGCAATGCGACTGCATTGCATCAGCAGTCCGCCGCTCTTAGCATGTCAGGTGCATTGCCAAGAGCGCGAGGGCGATCACGGCAGCGCCAGGCCCTCACGAGGAGCGGAGACCCTGTGACCATTTCCTTCGCCCACAACGGCGACGTGAGGATCGCGTACGAGACGTTCGGACCGCCCGACGGAGAACCGCTGCTGCTGGTCATGGGGCTGACCTTCCAGATGATCTGGTGGCCGGACGAGTTCTGCCGGCAGCTCGCCGAGCGGGGCTTCGCCGTCGCTCGTTTCGACAACCGCGACGCCGGCCTGTCGACCCACTTCACCTCCCCGCCCCGAACGACCATCAGGACCCTGCTCGGGAAGGGAGGCGGCCCGGCCTACCGGGCCGACGACATGGTCGACGACGCGGTCGCCGTCATGGACGCCCTTTGCTGGGAGTCCGCCCACCTGCTCGGCGAGTCGTTGGGCGCCACGTTTGCGCAGCTCGTGGCGATTCGGCATCCGGACCGGGTCCGCAGCCTCGTGTCCGCGATGGCCGGCGGGACCGGTGGCGCGATCAGCAACCTGCGCAACCTGAAGATCGGCACCCTGCTGCGGCTGGCCCGCAAGCGGTACGACGACACCCGCGAAGGCGGCGTGCAGCGACTGGTCGACACCTATCTGATCATGTGCTCCACGGCGCACCCGATCGACGAGGAGTGGGTGCGCAAGACCGCGGAGGAGTCCTGGGACCGCGACCATGATCCCGGCGCGACCCAGCGTCAGCTGGCCGCGAGCCGCACCGCCGGTGACGTCCGCGCCCAGCTGCGCCGGCTGCGGGTACCAACCCTGGTGATCCACGGCCAGGATGATCCCTGGATTCGGCTCCACGCCGCCCGCACCCTTACCAGGACGATCCCCGACGCCCGATTGATCACCTATCCGGACATGGGTCACGAGTTCCCCCAGCATCTGTGGGCCACCATCGCCCGTGACGTCTGGGAGGCGACTCAGCCGGCGGCGTCCGCGCCAACCTCCGAACAGCGGCAGCGCAGAACGCGCCGCGGATAACCTCGGTGCCCATACCCGCCTGACGGCCGATCGGCCGCCGTCGCGCGATCCCCTCCACGATGGCCACAATGTGGTCTTGATGTTGCCTTGCCCGATCGCGCGGGTGTCGCGAAGGGAAGCGATCGGCGTCGTGGCTAACCTCGCGTCCGCGAGGCGACCGATTTGTCGATCGATGCTGCGGTACACGGGGATGGCGCCGAAACCGCCGAGCCGGTTCTCTCGCTGCGGCTGGTCGACGGCAGCGAGGTGCGCCGGCCCCTGCGGCTGGTGCGGGCTCGCGAAGTGGTGGCGGCGGTGCCGTGGCGCGCGACGCGCAGTGCCCCGGTCGGATGCCGCCGCCGTGTCCCACCGCGGTCGGCCTGGGGGCCGGCAGGTCGCAGGTCGTCCTGTCTTGGACCTGCGGCGTCGCGGATTGGGACATCGATGGCACTGCCCAAGATGTGATGCTCGCAACCGCGACGCGCAACATAGTCGGGCGCGGCAATGTCGATGTCGCCGCCGCGGGGTGGCGAGGAGGAACGTGGGCGAGTTCGATGACCTGACCCGTCTGGATCTTGTCGGTCCATTGCTGGCTGACGCGGTCGGGGATGATGCGTGGCGGGGGGTCGAGGCGCGGTTGATCGCGGGTGGAAAATCGAATCTGACCTTCGAGTTGGTGAGTGCCGCCGGCTCAATGGTGCTGCGGCGCCCGCCGTCGGGGCACATTCTGCGCGGGGCGCACGACATGAGTCGTGAGGCGCGGGTGCAGAAAGCCCTCATGGGCACCGACGTGCCGGTGGCACGGATCCTGCTCGCGTTCGACGAGAGCGGGCCACTTCAGGTGCCGTTCTACGTGATGCAGAAGGTCGAGGGGCACGCGATCCGCGACACTCTTCCGCCCGGGTACGCCGAGGACGGGGCCGGTCGGGTCGCGATCGCGGATGCGCTGGTCGACACTCTGGTCGAGCTGCACGCAGTCGACCCGGACGCGGTTGGGCTCGGTGACTTCGGCCGTCGGCAGGGGTTCATGGCCCGGCAGGTGCGGACGTGGACGCGCCAGTGGGAGGCGAGCAAGACAGCCGAGGTCGAAGCGGTGAGCGAGCTCGCGCGGCGGCTGGCGGCGTACTTGTTCGCCGAGCCGGCCCGTCCGTCGGTCGTGCACGGCGACTATCGGCTGGACAACGTGCTCATGCACCCGAGCGATCCCAGCTGCCTGCGGGCGGTGCTGGACTGGGAGCTGTCGACCCTGGGTGACCCGCTGGCAGACCTGGGGATGCTCCTTTTCTATTGGACGCAGCCGGGGGAACCGGTGCCGATTCTCACCCCGGCACTTACGGCCGAGGCGGGTTTCCCGGACCGTGCGTACCTCACCGAACGGTACGCGCGGCGCAGCGGAGCCGACCTTTCTGACCTGCCCGCCTACGTGGCCTACGCGCATTTCAAGTTCGCGGCGATCGCGCAGGGGATAGCGGCGCGGACGGCGGCCGGGGTGATGGCCGGGCAGGATTTCGGTGACCTCTCCCTTGAGGTGGAACGGATCGCGACCGAGGGTCTCAGCATGTGGCGAGGATGAGGGAGCGGTCATGGACTTCGAACTGTCACCCCAGGCGGTGGACGCCTGCGGGCGGATGTGGGATTTCATGCGCGAGGAGATCTTCCCCGCGGAGCCGGTGTGGCAGACGTGGCTGCGTGAGCACGGGGAGCACAGCCATCCGCCGGTGATGGAGGAGCTGAAGGCGTCGGCGCGCAAACGCGGCCTGTGGAATCTGTTCCTGCCGGCGTGGTCGGGGATGTCGAATCTGGAGTACGCACCGGTGGCGGAGATCTCCGGCTGGTCGCCGGTGATCGCCCCGGAGGCGATGAACTGCCAGGCCCCCGACACCGGCAACATGGAGACCTTGGCGCTGTTCGGCAGCGAGGAGCAGAAGGCCCGTTGGCTGGAGCCCCTGAAGGAGGGGCGGATCCGGTCGGCGTTCGCGATGACGGAGCCGGCGGTGGCGTCGTCGGACGCGACGAACATCCAGACGTCGATCGTCCGCGACGGTGACGAGTACGTCGTGAATGGCCGGAAGTGGTGGATCACGGGTGTTGCGGACGAGCGGTGCGAGATCTTCATCGTGATGGGCCGCACGGATCCGGCCGCTGCCACGCATCGCCAGCAGTCGATGGTCCTGGTGCCGCGGACGACGCCGGGTGTCACGATCGTCCGGCATCTGCCGCTGTTCGGTTATCAGGACCAGCACGGGCATTCCGAGATCCTGTTCGAGGATGCCCGGGTGCCGGCGGAGAACCTGCTGGCGGGCGAGGGCGAGGGGTTCGCGATCGCGCAGGCCCGGCTGGGGCCGGGGCGGATCCACCACGCGATGCGCGCGATCGGGATGGCAGAGCGGGCGCTGACGCTGATGGTCGAGCGGGCGAAGAACCGCACGGCGTTCGGGGGCGCGTTGGCCGACCAGGGTGTCGTGCAGGATCTGATCGCCCGTTCCCGGATCGAGATCGATCAGGTTCGGCTTTACGTCATCAGGACCGCCTGGCTGATCGACCGGGTTGGTGCCCGTGGTGCCGCGACCGAGATCGCCGGGATCAAGGTCGCCGCCCCGGCGGTGGCGACCGCGGTGATCGACCGCGCGATCGAGGTGCATGGCGGTGCCGGGGTCAGTGATGACACGCCGTTGGCATATTTCTATGCCTGGGCGCGCGCGCTGCGCATCGTTGACGGCCCGGATGCCGTCCATCGCCGTACCATCGCCCGCCGTGAGCTGCGCGCCGAACGGCCCTACAGCGGCTGAGGCAGCGCGGTGTAGGAGAGCCTCACAAGCCGACGAGGACACCAACCTGTGGACGGTCGGCACCGACACCGGCGAGACCGTCACCGCGACATATCTGATCACCGGTGTGGGTCTGCTCTCCGCCCCGAACCTCCCCCCGATCAAGGGCCTCGACACGTTTCAGGGCGAGCTGGTCCACACAGCCAGGTGGCCGGGGGCGGGAGTAGATTTCGCGGGAAAGCGTGTCGGCCTCGTCGGCACCGGGTCGACTGGAATCCAGATCCTGCCCGAGCTGTTGACGCCGCGCGGATATCCGTACGGGGCCAAGCGGCCGCCGGCGGGCACCGGCTACTACGAGACCTTCAACCGTGACAACGTCACGCTGATCGACGTCAGCGATGACGCCATCGAGGAGATCACCCCGACCGGGCTGCGGACCGGCACCCGGCGGTTCGATCTTGACGTCATCATCTTCGCCACGGGTTTCGACGCGTCGACCGGTTCATTCACCCGGATCGACATCCGCGGGCGTGGCGGCAGGGCGCTCGCGGACAAATGGCGGGACGGACCGGTGACGAACCTCGGATTCAGCACCGCCGGTTTCCCGAACCTGTTCATGATCACAGGTCCGCTCAGTCCGTTCGCCAACATTCCGACCTGTATCGAGGAGACCGTCGATTGGATTTTCGACGCGATCAGCTACCTGCGCGAGAACGGCTTGACCTCCTTCGAAGCCGCCGAGAGTGGTGAGAGGCAGTGGGCGGAGCATGTCACCGCCGTCGCGAATATGATCTCCGCGGGGAAGGGTGAAGCGGTGAACATCTGGTTCGCCGGTGCCAACATCGAGGGCAAGCCCCGGGCTATCAACGTCTACTTCGGCGGCGCGAACGCGTACTTCGACGCCTGCCGGGCGGCGGCCGCCAAGTCGTATGAGCGGTTCGTCCTGAGCTGAACACGCCCGCACCACCACGCCGGCCGCCGGCCCTGACGGGACCGGCGGCCAGCGCGTTCGTAGCGGATCTGGAGGGCTTGGGCGGGCGAAGCCGCGAACGATGGGTCAGGTTTTGGGCATGCGGGTCAGGCTGCGAGTCCGGCGTGGTGGATGAGCTGGTTGATGGCGGTGCGGTGCGTGGCCCATACGGCGCCACCATTGCGCACGGGTACCTGACCCTGTCGCTGGTACGGCGGCTCACCGATGGCCTCGGGCGGGCTGGGACATTCGAGCGGGCGAGGAACTCCGTCACTGCCCGGCGATGGCCGAGGTCCGCGCATAGGTCCGCTTGAGCAGCGGCCGGTCGATCTTGTTCGTGGCCGTGCGCGGGATCGCGTCCACGATCTCGATCCGACGCGGCCGCTGCAGCCCGCGCAGATTGGGCTCCGCGTCGCAGTAGGCCGCGATGTCCTGTGCGGTGACGCCCGGGCGGCTGGGGACGACGATGGCCGTCACCTGGTTCGACAGCCGTTCGTGCGGGGTACCGATGACGGCGACCTCGGCGATGAGCGGGCACGCCGCGAGGTGGCCCTCCACCATCTGCGGGAAGACGTTCTCGCCGCCGCTGATGATCAGGTCGTCGGTGCGGTCGACGTAGTACAGGTAGCCATCGGGAGCCTGCCGCACGAGGTCGCTGGTGCGGAACCATCCGTCGGTGAACTTGCTCGCGTTCGTCTCCGGGAGCTGCCAGTACCCGGGCGTAACGGCATCGCCACGCACCCACAGTTCACCGACCTCACCGGCGGATGCGTCCTCCGGCTGTTCGCTGGAGGTCCTTATCACGCGGATCTGCACGATCTGTTCGAGCGGCCGGCCGAGCGATCCTTCTCGACGGGCCTCGTGCGGAGGTTCGGTGATGGAGAGTCCGCTCTGCTCCGTCTGCCCGTAGATGTTCACCGGGACGATGCCGGTGACGTCCGTCAATGCCTTGAGCCGGCTCTGCGGCAGCGCCGAGCCGCCGATGGCGCAGACCCGGACCGAGTTCAGGGGAAAGGGTTTGCCGCCCAGCTCGTTCACAATGTCGATCATCATTGCGGGAACCAGCGCCATGAACGTGGGACGCAGTTTCGCCGCGTCCTCGAGCCACTCCCGCACCTTCCAGCGGCGCAGAGTCACCTCCCCTCCGGTGAGCAGTGTTGGCAGGGAGATGAGCTGAAGTCCACCGACGTGGAACAGGGGTGTGCTGACCAGGGCGTGGTCCCGCTCGGTCAGCTCCCACACGTCGATTGCGGCCTCGCTCACCGCGACTGTGTTCCGATGCGTCTGCCGGACACCCTTGGGGTTTCCGGTGGAGCCGCTCGTGTACATCAGCACCGCGTCATGCGTATCGAAACGGGGAACGACATCCGTGCGGGTGGGTAGGGAAAGGACTTCGTCCCACGTCACGGTGGAGCCTGCGCCTTCGGCCCGGCCGACGGACACCACGCGGTCCTCGGCGGGCAGTCCCCGCAGCGCGTCGCGAAGGCGCGGGACGTCGTCGGCCGGCGTGAATATCCATCTCACGTCCGCGTCGAGCGTCGCGTGGCGGATCGCCGCCGGGTGCGACAGGTAGTTGTAAGGAACGAGGACACAGCCGGCCTGCCAGATTCCCATCATGGCGACGAGCCATTCCAGCTGGTTGTGCATGAGGATGCCGACCCGCTGGCCCGGTTCGACGCCGTTCTGGCGCAGCCAGTTCGCCACGCGTCCGGCTTGGTCGAGGAAGTCGGCGTAGGTGGTCTCGACGCCGTCGTGGCGGATGGCGACACGGTGCGGGGTCCGTAAGCCGACGCGGCGCAGAGCAATAGCGATATTCACGATCAAGTCCTTAGGTGTGGGTCTGTCACCCACCGTCTTGGCCCGTATCAGCTCCGCGGCAGGCGAAGGACGCGTTCCGCGATGTAGCTCAGAATCGACTCGTTGTTGATGGGTGCGATCTGCAGGACACGGATCATCGGCCAGAGCGTGACGACATCGGTCTCGTACACGAAAGCCGACCCACCGTGGGTCTGAATGGCCGCCTCGACGGCGCTCAGGGCGGCGCGGCTCCCGAGCAGCTTCGCCATGTTGGCCTGCGCGCCCGCGTCCCGGCCGTCGTCATAGCCCGCGGCCGCCGAATAGGTGACCTGCCGGGCGGCCTCCATCTCCGCCATGGCGAGGGCGAGCGGGTGCGCCACCGCCTGGTTCGCCCCGATCGGTTTCCCGAAGGGCGCCCGTTCCTTGGCGTATCCGACCGCCTTCCCCAGCGCGTAGTTGCCGAGCCCGAGAGCCCACGCGGCTATCGTCACCCGCTCCTGGTTCAGGCACGACAGGAGATAGTCGAAACCGAGCCCCTCCTGCCCGATCAAGGCATGGGAGGGGACCTCCACGTCGTCGAAGAAAATCTCGTACTGGTTCTCGGGTGCGTACCACTCGATGTCGAGACGGTTGAGCGCGATGCCGGGCGTCGCGAGGTCGACGATGAACAGGCCGAATCCCGAGCGCCGGGTCAGCGGCTCGCCGGCCGGCGCGGTGCGGGCGAGCAGCAGAATGTGGTCGGCCTGATCGGCGCCGGAGATGAACACCTTCTGGCCGTTGATGCGGTAGCCGTCGGTGCTGGGTCGCGCGGTGGTGCGCAGCGCGAAGGAGTTCGTGCCCGCCTCCGGCTCGGTGATGCCGAAGCAGATTTTGCGGTCCCCACTGATGGTCGGGATCACATGGTCCTTGATCTGCTGCTCGGATCCGTACCGGCGGATCGCCTCGCGGGAGAACGACGTCAGCGAGTACAGCAGCGGCGGGATACCGGCGCGGGCGAGGGCCTCCATCACCGCGGTGTTGCCGGTGAGACCGCCGCCGGCACCCCCCAGTTCCTCGGGAACGCCGATCGCCAGCAGATCGGCCTCGACCAGCGCGTCCCACAGTTCGCCGGCGTGGCCCTGCTCGCGGGCTCGACGCAGGAACATCGACCTCGGGAACGCGGCCAGCACCCCGTCCACGGCCTGGAACACGGACTCGACGAGTTCGACACTTTCAGCCCGGACGGTCGGTGGCAGATCGGCAGTCATGACAGTTCTCCTGTCAGCGGTTCTCGTAGCGCGGGGTGCGCTTGTCGATGAAGGCGGCCGGGCCTTCGCGGGCATCGCGGGAGGCCAGAACACGGGCGTTCAGGGCGCTTTCGAGCCCGAAGCGTTGTTCGTTGGCCCAGGCGCGCACCGCGATCTCCTTCGCGGTGCGGATCGCGATCGGCGCGTTGCCGGCGATGGTCTCGGCCAGCTGGATCGCCCGCGGCAGCACCTTGTCCGGTGCGACGACCTCCCCGATCAGCCCGATCCGGCGGGCTTCGTCCGCGTCGACGGTCTCGCCGGTGAGCAGCAGCTGCATGGCGTTCGGCCAGCTGATCTGCTGGGGGAGCCGCACGTGGGTGCCGGCACCGGGTACCAGGCCCCACCGCACCTCCGGCAGGCCGAACACGGCCCGGTCGGAGGCGACTCGGACGTCGGTGCCGAGAAGAAGTTCGAGGCCCCCGGCCAGGCACAGGCCGTTCACCGCCGCCACCACCGGTTTGTAGAAGTCGGAGAAGAACCGCTTCGTCGGGTCGGGGATGAGCACGTCGACTTCTCCGGCGGTGAGGCGCGGAATCAGCTCACCGAGGTCGCCACCCGCGGAGAAGGCACGTGACCCCGCACCTGTCAGGACCAGGACGCGAAGGTCGTCGTCGGCGTTCACCTCGCGCACGATGGCGGCCAGCCGGGCCAGCATGGCCACCGTCAGCGCGTTGTGAGCCTGCGGCCGGTCCAGCGTGACGAGGGCGACGTGGCCGCGCCGTTCCAGAGTCACGCCCCCTGGCCTGACCTGCTGCGCGGTCATCGTTCCCCCTCGGGCTCGTGTCGACGTCCCGAACGCTAGGGGCTCAGCGCCCTCGGTCGGTGTTGCACTGTGGTACAGCCTGCGGCCGAGAACCGGACGCGGCCGTCCCGACCTGGTACGCCGGGTGGGGCTGTCCCGATGTGGGACGCCGGACGCGCCAGTCGCCGGCGGACAGTGCGCCCAGGTGTGCCGGCAGCGAGGAGCGACGGATGGGACAGGCGCGGGACCTCGTCGATCAGGTGGCGCTGGTGACGGGCGCAGGGTCGGGGATCGGGGCCGCGACGGTGCGTCGACTCGCCGGGCGCGGGGCACGTGTCGTCGTCGCCGACATCGACGTCGGGGCCGCCTCGGCCCGCGCCGCCGAGGTGGGTGGCCTCGCGGTGCCGGTCGACGTCTCGGATCCGGACTCCGTTCAGGCGATGGTGAGCGCCGCGGTGGCGGTCTCGGGGCGGCTGGACATCGCCGTGAACAACGCCGGTATCGGTGTGCCGGTCAAGAAGCCGGTGGGGGACATGTCGCCGGACGACTGGCACCGGGTCATGCGGGTGAACGCCGACGGGGTCTTCTACTGCCTGCAGGCGGAACTGGCGGTGATGCAGGAGGCCGGGCGTGGCGTGGTCGTCAACGTCGCCTCGGTGATGGGCGTCGTGGGGACACCCGGCGGGGCTGCCTACGTCGCGTCGAAGCACGCCGTGGTGGGCCTGACGAAGGCGGCGGCACTCGACTACGCCGCGAGCGGCATCCGCGTCAACGCCGTCGGGCCGGGCTTCGTCGACACGCCGTTGCTCGCCCGCCAGGACGCCGCCACCCGTGCGCGTACCGAGGCGGCGCATCCGGTGGGCCGCCTGGCCAGCGCGGACGAGGTCGCCGCGGTCGTGGAGTTCCTGCTCTCGCCGAGCGCGTCGTTCGTGACCGGCGCCCTGTACACGGTCGACGGCGGCTACACCGTCGGGTGAGCCGCAGGTGCCCTGAGCTGCATCTATCGGGCGCCAGCGGTTCCCGCTGACCTGTAATCGGACACCCGAACATCTGCATGCGCCGTGATTGTGCTCCCAAGCATCGGCGTGGAGGCCGGTCACTTCAGGGCTCGGCAGGGCCGTGCCTGCGCAGCGCCTGGCGCGCCGCACCAGAGGAGACGAACATGAGACATCGGGCGAGGACCGCCACCTGCTTACTCGCGGCATCGGTCGCCATCCTGACCGCCGCGTGCGGCAGTAGCGGTAGTTCCGGGGGGTCCGCCGCCGGTGACGTCCTGAAGATCACCTACATCGCCGACACCTCCGGCCCGGGTGCCTTCTACGGCAAGGACTACGTCGCCGGGGCCGAGTACGCGGTCGACCAGGTGAACGCCGAGGGTGGCGTCGGCGGGCGAACACTCGACCTCGAGGTCGTCGACTCCGCCTCCGACCAGCAGACCGCGGTCGGCGCCATGACCAAGGCCGTGAAGTCGGACTCTTCCGCCGTCATGTACGCCCTGCTGAGCCAGAACGCGCTCGCGATGGCCCCGATCGCCCAGCGGTCGAAGGTGCCGTTCATCGTCGGCCAGTCGGGCGTTGACGGGATCGCTGAGGCCGGCGACTACGTCTACCGCACGACCACGTCCGAGGGGCGCTTCTACGAGGCGATGCTCTCGACCCTGCACGACCAGGGCGCGTCGTCCACGGCCATTCTGTACGCGAGCGACAACCCGACGGCCGTGACGAACGCGACCAAGACCATTCCGGCGATCGCCGAGAAGCTCGGCATGACGATCACCGAGACCGTTCCGGTCAAGACGGCCGACACCGACTACTCGCAGCCGGCGTCGCGCATCGCCGACAGCTCGCCGGATGTGGTCGCCGACCTGACCTTCGGCCCGGCGGTCACCACGTCGATCCAGGCACTGCGGGAAGCCGGCTTCGACGGCCCGCTCTACGGCACGTCGGCTCTCGGCGCCGGTGCGCTCAAGCCCGCCGGTGCCGCGGCCAAGGACACCTACTACCCGTCGGTGTTCATCCCGTCGCCGAAGCTGCCATGGGCCTCGGGCACGTCGTTCCTGTCCGAATACCAGAAGGCGACCGGTTCGGCGCCGTCGTTCTCCGCGGCCGGTGGACACGACCAGGTGATGTTCCTGGTGGCCGCGTTGCAGGAGATCGGCGAGGGTGACGTCACCCGCGAGAGCGTCAAGGACGCCCTCGCCTCCGTCGCCGGCAAGGGGTTCGTCGGAGCAACCGGGGACCCCGTGCGGTTCGTCGACCGGGCAGCCGTGACGCCGGGAGTGCTCGTGCGCTGGGACGGCGAAGCGGAGACCGTCGCGCCGGACCAGCCCTCGCCGCTGCTGGCCGCCTACACCGGCTGAGGCCGGGGGGGAGGAGGAACGCGATGTCTCAGCAGCTCGTCAACGCCATCGCGCTGGGCTCGATCTACACCTTGTTCTCGCTCGGTCTCACCCTGTCGTGGGGGATCCTGAACGTGCTGAACCTGGCACACGGGGCGATCTTCACGGCGGGCACGATGTTCGCGTTCCTCCTGACCGAGCACGCCGCCGGCCTGCCGTTCGCGGTGGTGCTCGTCGCCGCACTGGTCGGGAGCGCGCTGCTGGCGGTCCTGATGGAGGCGGTGGCCTTCGCCCCCATCCGGGCCCGGTCCGCGAACGCGCTGGACGCCGAGATGCGGACCTTGATCGCCAGCGTCGCCGTGGCGTCGATCATCGTGACTGTCGTCGGCATCCAGAGCGATCACCAGCCTTATGCGCTGCCGCAGTCGCTGCTCGAACGGCACCGGTACGACCTGCTCGGTGTCCACGTGTCGAACGTGCAGATCCTGGTGCTGGTGGCGGCGATCGTGCTGTCGGTGCTGCTGGTGCTGTTCGTCCGCCGGAGCAGGTACGGGCGGGCGATGCGCGCGGTCGCCTTCGACCGCACCGCCGCGGGCATGGTCGGCATCTCGGCCCGCACCCTGCAGTTGGCGGCGATGGCGCTCAGCGGTGCCCTCGCCGGCGTCGCCGGGGTGCTGCTGGCCGTCTACCTGGGCGCGGCCGACGCGCACATGGGTGACTCGTTCCTGCTCAAGGCGTTCGCCATCATCATCCTGGCCGGTGTCGGCAGCCTCGAGGGAGCGGTTTTCTTCGCCTACGCCTTGGCCCTGGTCGAGACCCTGGTCGGGTACTACCTCGGCGGCGATGTGCGGGACGCCCTCGCGTTCGTGCTCATCGTCGTCATCCTTGTCCTCCGTCCGCAGGGGCTCGCGGCCCGGCAGGGGTGGCAGCGCGCATGATCGACTGGTTCAGCGGCAACGAGGGCTACATCCAGGGCGCGCTGGTCGCGGCACTGCTCGCGGCGAGCGTGCAGGTCGCCCTGCGGGCCGGCGTCCTGTCGTTCGCGAGTGTCGGTTTCTACGGCGTCGGGGCCTACGGGACGGGCTACCTGACAGCGACGCAGGGATGGGGGACGGCGCCGGCCGCGACCGTAGTAGTGATCATCACGATGGTCCTGTCCTGGCTGCTCGCGCTGGTCCTGGCGCGGCTGCGCGCCCTGTATCTGGCGATGGCCACCATCGCGTTCGTGTTGCTCGTTCAGATCGGGGCGCTCGCCTGGGACAGCGTGACGGGCGGTCCGCTCGGTCTGTTCGGCATCCCGCCGGCGCTCGGCACCGGCGGGGTGGCCTTGATCCTGGCCGGCGTGCTGGCCGTGAACGCGCTCACCCAGCGGGGCGCGGTCGGGCGCCGACTGCTCCTGCTGCGCAAGGACGAGGCGCTCGCCAGCGCGCTCGGCGTGAACGTGCGCCACCAGCACCAGATCGCGTTCGTGTGGAGCGCGGTCCTCGGGTCGCTCGCGGGTATCTCCCAGGCCAGCCTCCTGACGGTCTTCACCCCCGAGAACCTCGGCTTCTCCGTCATGGTGTCCGCGCTGACCGCCCTGGTCGTGGGCGGCACCTGGCACTGGAGCGGGCCGTTGATCGGCGGGGTCGTGTTCTCCTGGTTTCTCTCCGCGTACCTGGGTTTCGCCAGCGACTACCGGGGCGTCGTCGAGGGCGCGCTGACCGTCGTCGTCCTGGTCTTCCTGCCGAAGGGGCTCGCCGGCCTGTTCGAACTGCTCGATCCCGGCCGCCTGCGCCGCGCGGCGGCCGGGCCCACCGGCGGACCGGGCGGCGTATCCGCCGGGGTGCCCGGCGGCGCGTCCACCGGTCAGGACCGGCCCGTTCCGGCTCAGGAGATGGGGGTGTCCTCATGACCGCCGTCCTCGAGCTGCGGGACATCAAGGTGCGGTTCGGCGGGGTGAAGGCCGTGGACGGGGTCTCGCTCGCCCTCGAACCGGGCCATCTGCACGCCCTCGTCGGGCCCAACGGGTCCGGTAAGACCACCGTGGTCAACACGATGTCGCGCCTGGTCACCCCGACGGACGGGCAGGTGTTCCTCGGGGGGCAGGACGTGACGGCGGCCGGACCACACGAGGTCTACCGCCGCGGGCTGGCCCGCACCTTCCAGGGCATCCGGCTCGTCGAGGGCCTGACGGTGCGCGAGAACGTGCTCCTGGGGGTGCAGGAACTCCCCACGGCGCGGTCCCGGGCCGGCCGTCGGCGTGCCGCCGAGGCCGCCGACGAGGCTCTGGAACGCATGGACGTGCACCACGTCGCCCAGGTCGCGCCGGCGGCGCTGCCCTACGGCGTCCAGCGTCGCGTCGAGATCGCCCGGGCCGTCGCCGGGGCGCCGAAGATCCTGTTGCTCGATGAGCCGGTGGCCGGCATGAGCGCCGGTGAGCGCCAGGAGATCTCCGCGGTGCTCGGCCGCCTGCGTGACGATGGGATGACGATGCTGCTCATCGAGCACGACCTGAGGTTCGTGCTCGGCCTGAGCGACCACCTGTTCGTGCTCAACTTCGGTCAGCTGCTGGCCGCGGGCGATCCGGCGGCCACCGCCGCGCTGCCGGCCGTGCAGGAGGCGTTCCTGGGGAGGAAACATGTCCCTGCTTGAGATCGAGCACCTGCGGGTCGCCTACGGCAAGGTCGTCGCGCTGCGCGACGTCGACCTGGTGCTGGAGGAGGGCGCCATCACCGTCGTCGTCGGGGTGAACGGGGCCGGCAAGAGCTCGCTGATGAACGCCGTCAGCGGCCTGGTCCGGGTGTCGGCCGGATCGGTGCGGCTGCGCGGGCACGCTATCACCAACCGCCCGAGCCACCGGATCGCGCGGGCGGGGGTTGTGCAGGTGCCCGAGGGCCGGCGGATCTTCGCGCCGTTGACCGTCGAGGACAACCTGCTCCTCGGCGGGCACACTGTCCATGATCGTCGGCGCCGGCAGGAGATCCTGGCCACGGTGTACGAGTCGTTCCCGGTGCTCGCCGAGCGCCGGGACTCCACCGCGGGCCTGCTCAGCGGGGGTCAGCAGCAGATGCTGGCGTTCGGCCGGGCGTTGATGACCGATCCCAGTATCCTGCTGCTGGACGAGCCGTCCATGGGCCTGGCTCCGGTCATGGTCGACGTCATCGTCGAGGCGATCCGCGGCATCGCCGCCCGCGGCATGTCAATCCTTCTGGTGGAGCAGAACGCCGCCGCGGCGTTCAGCGTCGCCTCGCAGGCGTACGTCCTGGAGAACGGCGAGGTGGTGCTGTCGGGTCCGGCCTCGACGGTGGCCGAGGACCCCCGGGTGCTACGGGCCTTCCTCGGAATCGAGGCCGGGGTTTCCTGACCGGGCGGAGCCGTCCCGTCGGTCAGTCCGGGACGACGACGGCCCGCCCGCGAACCCTGCCTTCGGCGAGGCGCCGGTAGGCGACCGGGGCCTCGTCGAGGCTGTAGGTCTCCACCTCGACGCGGATCTGGCCCGCGGCGGCCATCTCCAACACCTCGAACAGCTCGGGACGCGAACCCCAGTACGGGAACCGGACCGACGCGTCGAACGCGATGGTGCGGTAGCCGACCGGGACGGCGCCGCCGCCGACACCGATCACCGACACGTCCGCCCCGCGGGCCGCCACCCGCGCCGCCAGATCGGTGGTGGCGGGGGACCCGACGAGATCCAGCACCATCGCGGCTCCGGTGCCGCGACTGAGGCCGGCGACGAGCTCGGCGGTGTCCTCAGTCCGGACGGCGTGCTGGGCGCCGAGGCCGCGGGCGAGCGCGAGCCGGTCGTCGTCGATGTCGACGGCGACGACCGTGGCCGGGCAGAGCGCGCGCAGCATCTGCACGGCGACGTGCCCCAGCCCACCGACACCCACGACCACGGCGATGCTGCCCGGTAGCAGCCGCGGCAGCGACTGCCTGATCGCGTGGTACGGCGTGAGACCGGCGTCGGTGAGACAGACGTGGCGCACCGGGTCGAGATCGCCGAGCGGCACCAGATGGCGTGCGTCGTTGACGAGCTGGTACTGCGCCATCGACCCGGCCGACCCGAGACCGGGAGCACGGATGCCGAGAGCGGCCGCGAACGGGCAGTGGTTCTCCGCGCCGGTGGCACAGACGCGGCAGCGACCGCAGCCCCACGGTCCGTACACGACCACCGGCTCGCCAACACGAACCCCGGCCACGCCCGCCCCGATCTCGGCCACCACACCCGCGCCCTCGTGGCCCAGCGTGAGCGGCAGCGAGCCGTACGGGTAGGTGTCGGCGTCGCGCGCGAGCAGGCCCAGGTCGGAGTGGCACACCCCGGCCGCGGTGACCCGGAGCAGAACCTGGCCGGGCCCGGGACGGGGCCGTTCGACCTCGACCACCTCGGGCCACTGGCCGAAAGTGCGGTACTGCAACGCCTTCATGCTTTTCCTCTCGCCGCCGCGTCCGTCTCGGGCCGCCACCTATCGCACCGCCGCGCGGGACGTCCGCGCTGTCCCGTTGTCGGACAGCCCGTCCGTGGCGAATCGGCTTACCTTCGAGGGCAGCCGCCCCGGGACATAGGAGGATCATGAACCCCGCTGGAAGCAGCGCCATCGTGACGGGGGGTGCCTCCGGACTCGGCCTGGCCAGCGTCCGCGGGCTCCTCGCCCGGGGCGCGGCAGTCGTACTCCTCGACCTGCCGACATCCGCGGGCGCCGCTGTCGCGGCCGAGCTCGGTGACCGGGTCCGCTTCGTGCCGGCGGACGTGCGTGATCCCGAGCAGGTGTCCGCCGCCCTCGACGCGGCCGAGGACCTCGGCCCGCTGCGGATCGTCGTGAACTGCGCGGGTGTCGGGGACCCGGCCCGGACCGTCGGACGGGACGGGCCACTCGACCTCGCCAGGTTCACCCGGGTCGTCGAGATCAACCTGATCGGGACGTTCAACGTCGTGCGGCTCGCGGCGGTCCGGATCGCCGCCACCGATCCCGTCGACGGGGAACGTGGCCTGGTCGTGTGTACCGCATCGGTCGCCGCGTACGACGGCCAGATCGGCCAGGCGTCGTACTCGGCGTCCAAGGGCGGCATCGTCGGCATGACGCTGCCGCTGGCCCGCGATCTCGCCAGCCACCAGATCAGGGTCATGACGATCGCGCCGGGGATGTTCGAGACGCCGATCCTGGCCGGCCTGTCGGACGAGATCCGAGCGTCGCTCGCGGTCCAGGTGCCGCACCCGTCCCGGCTCGGCCGGCCCGACGAGTACGCCCAGCTGGTCGTGCACCTGGTCGAGAACGCCATGCTCAACGGCGAGGTCATTCGCCTCGACGGGGCGATCCGGATGGCGCCCAGATGAGCACCGGGCGGCCGGTGGCCCTGGTGACCGGGGCGTCGCGGGGCATCGGCGAGGCGGTCGCCGTCCGGCTGGCCGCCGCCGGCCATGACCTGACGATCAGCGCCCGCGGTGCCGATGCGCTGGCGTCGCTCGCGTCCCGGCTGCGGGACGAGTACGGCAGCCAGGTGGCGGTGTGCGTCACCGACATGTCCGCCGAGGATGACGTCCGCCGTCTCGCCGCGACGCACCGGGAGGCGCACGGCCGCCTCGACGTGCTGGTGCTCAACGCGGGCATGGGGGCCATCGGACGCTTCGCGGACTACCCGGTGCGGCGCTTCGACAAGATGTTCGCGATCAATGTGCGGTCCGCCTATGTGCTCGGCCAGGAGCTCCTCCCGCTGCTGCGCGAGGCCGGTGCGGCGACCGAACGCGGCGGCAAGATCATCGCTGTCGCGTCAATGACGGGGCTCGCCGGGGAGCCGCTCAACTCGGCCTACGGGGCCACCAAGGCGGCCCTGATCTCCTGGTGCGCGGCCGTGACCACGGAGGAGTCGCTGGGGGGCGTCGTGGCCACCGCGGTCTGCCCGGGGTACGTGGCCACCGCGATGACCGAGGGCCTGGCGGACTCGGTCCCGCTCGACACGATGATCCCCGTCGACGACGTCGCCGAGGCCGTCGCGTCGCTCACCCGGCTGAGCCGTCGCACCGTCGTCCCGACCTTCGTCCTGGCCCGGCCCGGCCGGCACACCTGGCGGGCCTGAGCCCGTAGCGCAACGGCGACGCTCCGTCGGACAGTTGCGATCCTTCGTCGCCGGCACAGTCTTCGACCCCGCCCGAAAGAGGTAACCATGAGCAGCGCAGTCATCGTCGACGCCGTCCGCACGGCCTCGGGGCGAGGGAAACCGGGTGGCGCCCTCTCCGTTCTCCACCCGGTCGAGCTGCTGTCGCAGACCTTGCAGGCCCTGCTCGCCCGCAACGACGTCGACCCGGCAACGATCGACGATGTCATCGCCGGTTGTGTGTCGCAGACCGGTGAGCAGGCGCTCAACATCGCGCGCACCGCTTCCCTGGCCGCGGGCCTGCCCGTGGAGGTCCCGGGCACGACCGTCGACCGGCAGTGCGGCTCCAGCCAGCAGGCCGCGCACTTCGCCGCGCAGGGGGTCATCGCCGGCGCCTACGACATCGTGATCGCCTGCGGTGTCGAGTCCATGAGCCGCATCCCCATGGGCGCGAGCTCTCAGGGCCAGGACCCGAACGTGGCCCCGCTGAGCCACCGTTTCCCCGACGGCCTGGTCGGCCAGGGGATCTCGGCCGAACTCATCGCCGCCCGCTGGAAGCTCTCCCGCGAGCAGCTCGACGAGTACTCGGCCCGTTCGCACCGCCTGGCCGCCGAGAGCGCGGCGTTGGGGCTCTTCGCGCGCGAACTGGTGCCGGTCACGCTGCCCGACGGCACGCCGCACACCGTCGACCAGACCGTTCGCCCGAGCACTACGGCCGAGGGCCTGGCGGGGCTGCGGCCGTCGTTCGAGACCCCGGAGTTCTCCGCCCGGTTCCCGGAGATCGACTGGAGCATCACCGCCGGCAACTCGTCCCCGCTCACCGACGCCGCCTCGGCGGCGCTCATCATGAGCGAGGACCGCGCGCAGCGGCTCGGCCTCACCCCGCGGGCCCGCTTCCACAGCTTCTCCGTCACCGGCAGCGATCCGCTGCTGATGCTCACCGGCGTCATCCCGGCCACCCGCAAGGTGCTGGAGCGCGCGGGACTGTCGATCGACGACATCGACGTGTTCGAGGTCAACGAGGCGTTCGCGCCCGTCCCGCTGGCCTGGCAGATCGACACCGGGGCCGATCCGGCGAAGCTGAACCCGGCCGGCGGCGCCATCGCGCTCGGTCACGCCCTTGGCGCGTCCGGCACGCGCCTGCTGTCGACCATGCTGACCAACCTTGAGGCGACCGGCGGCCGCTACGGCCTGCAGACCATGTGCGAGGGCGGCGGCATGGCGAACGCGACGATCATCGAGCGCGTCTGACCATGAGCATCACCTTCGACTTCACCGGCCGCACGGCGGTCGTGACGGGCGGCGCGCAGGGCATCGGCCTGGAGATCGCCACGCTTTTCCACCGCGCCGGTGCCCGCGTGGCCGTGCTCGACCGTGATCCTGCGGCCCTTGAGAAGGCCTGGCCGGCCGACATGGACCGATGCCGCACGCACGCGGTCGACGTCAGCGACAGCGGCCAGGTCGCTGCGGCGATCGACGACATCGCGCGCTGGGCGGGGTCGGTCGACATCGCCGTCAACAACGCAGGCATCACCCGTGACACCGTGGTCTGGAAGATGTCCGACGAGCAGTGGCAGGCGGTGCTCGACGTGCATCTCAAGGGAACCTTCCTGGTGACCCGCGCCGTCGTCCCATACATGCGCGCCGCCGGTTTCGGGAGGATCGTCAACGTGACGTCGTACACCGGCCTGCACGGCACGATCGGCCAGGCGAACTACGCCGCGGCCAAGGGCGGGATCGTCGCGTTCACCAAGACGGTCGCCAAGGAGGTCGCCCGCTTCGGCATCACGGTCAACGCCATCTCGCCGAACGCGGCCACGGCAATGGTGAAAGCCGTGGGAGAGGAGCGCCTCGCCGCGATGACGGCGACCGTGCCGCTCGGTCGCTTCGCCGAACCCGCCGAGATGGCCACGGCGGTCGGCTATCTCGCCGCGGACGAAAGCGCCTACGTCACCGGAGTGGTCCTGCCCGTCGACGGCGGGCTCGCGATATGAGGACCCGGGGACGACCAGCTCACCCGTGGCCGACCCCACAGGGCTGTGTTTCGCACCCGGTCTATTCTGGATCCCGTGCGGGCGCAGGCTGAGCCGGGCAGCGGCGAGCCCCGGCGGCTGCGGACCCGCCTGGACGCGGACGACCGGCGCGAGCAGATCGTGGAGGCGGCGCGCAAGCTGTTCGCCGCTCAGCCCTATGAGTTGGTCTCGACCGGCGACATCGCCGCGGCCGCCGGGACGACCCGGACGAACATCCATTACCACTTCAGCACGAAGCGTGAACTGTTCTTCGAGGTCATCGGGCGGTTCTCGCGCATTCCCGAGGATGTCGTCGTGGCCCAGGGCGGATCGGCCGAGAGCCGGGTCGCGGCGGTCTTCCATCGCTGGCTCGACGCGCTGGAACGCAACCGCGCCACCTACGTGACGATGTTGCACGCGGCGTCGAGCTCCGACCCACAGGTGAGTGGTGTCGTGCGCCAGAGCATGCAGGCCTGGGAACGCAGACTCGTGGAGATCGTGGGCCTCGACCCGCTGTCGGGCCCGCACGCGGCGATGATCCGCAGCTTCCAGGCGATGGTCACCGACGCCACCGCCGCGTGGCTCGAACGGGGGGAACTGTCCCGTGCGCACATCGAGGCGATGCTCTTCCGCGTCCTGCTCGCCCTCGGTGAGGCGGCGAGGGACGCGGACGGATCGGCTTCGGGTTAGCCGAGTACGACCGAGGACCGAGGATCGAGGGACTGAGAACCGGGCATCCGGATGATGCGCGGTGGTCCGGTGGCGAGATGCCACGACCGGATGGGGCGCGGGCGGACGGACTGCGACGGCGGCCCGTCCGCCCGCGTCGGTCTCAGGCGAGATGCTTGGCGAGGAACCGGCCGATCAGGTCGGTCGCCGCGCGTGCCTGCGGAAGGAACGAGAACAGCGGCCAGATGTGGACCATGTTCTCGCCCACCTCCAGGGTGGCCTCTCCACCGGCGGCGACGATCTTGTCGATGAGGCGGACCGCGTCGTCGTACAGGCCCTCGTCGGTGCCGACCAGCGCCAGCGTGGGGGGAAAATCGTGCAGGTCGGCCCACAGCGGGGACGCGAGCGGGGTCGCCTTCGGGTCCCGGCCGGCCAGGAACGCGCCGCCCATCTGTTCGACGAGCGCGCGAGCTGGGAGCGGGTCCCGATCGGCACGCTCGACCAGCGAGGCCGCTTCGCCGGTGAGATCGACGAGCGGCGACATCAGCACGAGTGCGTCCGGCGGCGTCTCCCCGTTCTCACGCAACGCCACCACCGCCCCGGTCACGAGACCTCCGCCGGAGGAGTCTCCGACCAGCGCGACGCTGGTCACGCCGGGCTGGGATCGGGCGAACCGGTACGCCGTGAGCACGTCGTCGAGCGGTTCGGGATAGGGATGCTCGGGGGCTAGCCGGTAGTCGACGACGAGGACGCGGCAGCGGGCGGCAGCCGAGATCCGGTGGGCCAGCTCCTGGTACCCCGCGGCGGTTCCCATGCACCAACCGCCGCCGTGGACGAGGACGGCGACGGTGCTGGACTCGACGGCCCGGTCGCGCACCCAGTACGACGGGACACCGCCAGCGTCGACCGCCTCACTCGACGCCTCGGCCGGCAGCGGAAATGTCGCCAGGACTTCGTCGTAGAGGTCCCGGTAATCCTGGATCGTGCCGTCCGGCCTGGAGACGAGATGAGCCAGCAGGTCGCGGGCACGTTGAATATCAGTCGTCATCGTGCGGCTCACAGTCGCTGAAGCTCGGGGAGGACCTCGGTGCTGAAGAGCTTGAAGCTCTCCTCGGCGAGGTCGCCATACAGTCCGCCATACTGGAAGACCATGATCGGTTCGTATTCGCCGACGATCTCCTTGCGTTCGTGGTGCTTGCGCAGGATCTCTTCCGGCGTCCCCCAGATCTGCGCGTCGACGTAGGTCTGCACGACCTTGTCCAGACCCAGCTCATCGATGGCACGTCTCGCCGCGGCGTAGGAGGCGTATCCCTGCGTGCTCTCGAAATGCCGGCCGCCAAATTCATAGTGCTCGACGCAGGTCATGTAGTAGTTGGCGACCCTCTCGGTGGCCACCTGTCGGGCCTGCTCGGCATCCGGGTGGCAGTAGGTGAGGTCGATCATCATGGGCGGTGGCGCTTCGGTTCCGTGCGTCTCGCGGTGGGCCTGCCGATACTGCTCGATCATCGGCAGGTGCATGTCCCGCATCGGGCCCTGGATGAAGGCCATCATCTGGATGCCGAGCCGACCGACGGCGACCGCGGAGTCGGGACTCATCGCGACGCCGCTGGTGCGGCCCTTGAACGAGGCCAACGGGCGCGGGTGCACGGGCACTCGGGGTTGCTGGTAGTAGGTTCCGTGGTTCTCGACGTAGCCGTCCTCCAGACCGCGAATGATCATTTCGGCGGCCTCGTCGAAGCGGTCCCGGGACTCACCCATGTCCAGCCGGAATCCCTCGAATTCACGGCGGGAAAGTCCGCGACCCATCCCGAAGATCACGCGCCCGTCGGCGAGATTGTCCAGAAGAGCGATCTTCTCGACCACGCGCAGTGGGTCGTTCCACGGCAGGATAACCGCCGTCGTCTGCAGTTTGATGTTGCTCGTCCGGGCGGCCAGGTAAGATAAGAACTGTGTGTTGTCCGGGCACATTGAGTATCCGGGGTCGAAGTGGTGCTCGACGCAGCCGATGCTTTCGTAGCCGAAAGCGGCGGCCATCTCCGACAGGCGCAGGTGGTCGCGATAGACGTCGTGGTCGTCGCGTTCCTGCCCATAGTTCTGCAACAGGTTGGTCAGATGGACTTTCAAGGTGTATCCCCTCGTGACCGAGTCGGGTAGTCCGAACGCGCTGGTCGTTGTGACTCCCGCTACTATCACCGCTGCGCCGTACAGCTCCGGTGTCGCAGGACGAGACAGCGGTCCTTGCTGGTCAGAAGGAGTGGGTGTCGAGGTCGATCCCGAGGGCACGCATCTTGCGGTAAAGCGTCGAGCGGGCGATGCCGAGGGCGGCCGCGGCGTCCTTCTTGTTGCCCTGATGGTCACGCAGCGCCTGCAGGATGGTGGTCGCCTCGGCCCGCTCAAGGCCGACGAGGGTGCGTCTCGACGCCGCACTGATGACGTGGGCGGGCAGGTCGCGAGCGCCTATGTACCCGGTGTGGGCCATGGCGACGACCTGGGCGACGAGGGTCTCCAGTGAGCGCAGGTTCGCCGGCCAGTCCAGCCGCGAAAGGGCCTGGACAGCGTCCGGCATCCACCGCGGTGGCGGTGTGCCGGGCGGGGTGTGCCGCTCGGTGAGGTGGCGAAGAAGGTCGGGCAGATCCTCGAGACGAGCGGCCAGCGGAGGGACGTGGATCACCGCACCGAACGGTGCGACCAGCTCGTCACGACCGCTTGTGCCTGGTATCCGGGTCGCGGTGGCCCGCAGAATCGTCCGGCCCGACGCCGAGCTGAGTGCATCAGCCACCGCGGCGGTCAGGTCGGCCGGTGTCTCGTCGAGGTGACGCATCAGCAGCGCGGAGGGCCGTTCGCGCAGGAGCCCGGTTAATCGGGCCACCCATGCTTCGGGAGCCACCGCGGCGTCCCGGGCGTCGAGGACGGGGGCCTCGCTGGGGAGATCGACCGAGGCGATGCTTGCGCGGCCGCTTCCCGGCTCGCCAACGACCAGCATGGGACGTGACCCGGCGGCACGGACCTCGCGGGCCAGGCAACGCCAGGCGGCGCTGTGCCCGACCAGGCCGTCCAGCGTCGGTGTCGGAACCGGCGTCGAGGTCGGGTGACCCGCGTCGGCCGTCCGGATGAGTCTGACGATCACCCCGACGATCCGGTCGTCGTCGTGTATCGGGAGGTAGCGAGCACGCAGACGACGCCCGTCGGTGACGGTGAGGGCGTCCACGATGCTGTGGTCGGCGGTGAGGACGCGCGCGGCCTGTTCCCAGATGCCCGCCTGGTCCACTCCGCCCAGCAGGCGGGCCGCGGCCGCGTTGGTGACGATCGTGTCGGAGCTGACGGCGAGGACGGGGTGGCCGGTGTCCCGGTTCTCGCGTATGAACCGCTCGATCAGGGTTCGCTCCGCCCGCGACGACCGGTGCAGCAGCGCCGCCTCGACATCGGCGGTGAGTTGGCGGATCCAGGCCAGCGCCAGCCGCGAGGTGTCGGCGAAGTGGCAGGTCAGGTTCAGGCTGCCGACGACCCGACGGGACACGGGATGGGTGATGACGGTGCCGGCCGACGTGAGAGCGCTGAACTGGGTGGCGAAGTGCTCCGGCCCGCGAACGAGCGTCGGACGCCGGCTGAGCAGCGACGTCCCGCTCGAGGTTCCGATGACGCTCTCGTCGACGACGAACCCCGGCGTGATGTCGAGGTGCTCGAGCCGGGCGGCGAGCGCCCGGCTGCCGAGCCACTGGCGCAGGATGACGCCCTCGGCGTTGGTCAGCGATAGGCAGGACTCCGACTGCTCCAGGTCGTCTCGCCGGGAAGCCAGCACCGAGTCGGCCTGCTCGGCGAACCGCAGGTCCTGTTCGCGGGGCTTGGTGGCCCGGGCGGGCGATGTCATGGCGGGGTCCAGGCCCGCCTTGAGGCATCGCGCCCACGACTCCAGGACCGTCTGCGAGACCGTGAAGCCGCCGGGCCATGCTGATGACTGACGCTCCCGGAGCAGGCTGCGGGTCGCGGCCTCCGGCGCCACTCCTCGATAGGTGTTGTGGGTCACATCTGGAGTGTCGGATTGGTACTGACACTCTGTCAACGGTGCGGCGGACGCCTGCCTCGGCTGTTTCGGGAAAGGCGTGGCGCCCTCGGTGGCCGGGCGGCTCAGAAGGCGCTCCAGCCGGCGTCGACCGGGAGAAGCGGTCGGGCTCAGTCGCGGTCGGGCTCAGTCGCGGTCGGGCTCGAAGTGGGCGATGTCGAGGATCTGCCCGGTCCGCTGCGGGGCCCACACCGCCCGTACCCGGCTGCCCGCCGGTAGTTGGGCGAGCAGCGTCGTCGGCTCGGTGAAGTCCAGCCCGATGACCCAGTGCATGAGCAGCGTGCTCGCCCCGTCCAGCCGGATGCCGCCGATCGCGTACGGCGGCGTGGGCCCGCCGCGGAAGCCGTGCCAGGCGACGGTGAAGACCTCCAGGCTGCCCTCGGGTGGCAGCTCGACCCAGCGGTCCGTTCGCTCGAAGCAGGATTCGCAGTAGGCCTGCGGCGGGACGAACACCCGGTCGCAGGACGGGCACACGTTGGCGAGGATCTTCCGGTCCCGGAGCCCGTCCATGAACCGACTCCACGTGGCGCCGAGGTGGATGTCGTAGTGCAGGTCCCAGTGGACGGCCTGGGTGGGGGTGGTCGTCATGCGTCGCTCCTGGGCAGGGCCTCGAAGATGGCGAGGTTCTCGAACTGGAAGAACGTGCCGCCGGTGCCGTGGGCCAGGGCCCGGCGCGCGCCCGGCACCTGGATCGGCTCGGGAGCCGCGCCCATCACCTGCAGCGCGGCGTACGCGTAGGGCGCCAGCTCGCCGGCCACACCGGCGTTCGTGCACTTCGGCCCGCCGGAGAGGTTGGTGGGCAGGGACCCGCCGGCCGAGGTCGCGCCCGACCGGATCAGCTCGACGCCGCCACCGGGCGGTGCCAGCTGCAACGCCTCCAGCTGCATCGGCTGCATGTGCGCGTAGGGCGCGAAGATCTCGACGACGTCGAACTCGGCGGCCGGGTCGCGCACGTCCGCGAGCGCGTACACCCGCCGGGCGAGGGTGGCCAGGTTCTGCATCTCGGCGAAGTCGCCCTTGCCGCCGCCGAGGTACGGGTCGCTGGACATCCCCATCGCCCGGATCAGCGCCGGGGTGGACCGCAGGTCGTCGACATCGTCCGCGTCGGCGACGATCATCGCGACGGCCGCGGCCGACACGGGGCACACCATCGGCTGGGTGAGCGGCGACGACAGCGGGCGGCCGTTCACGACCTCATCCTCGGTGACCGTGTACCGCAGGTGCGCGTGCGGGTTGCGCGACGCCTTCTCGTGGTCCGCGACGACGACGGCCGCGAGGTCCTCGGGTGTCAGGCCGTAGCGTTGCCGGTAGGCGTTCGCCGCGAAGGCGCCCATGTGGTAGGCGCCCATGCCGAGCGGCTGCTCGATGATCATCGGCGAGTTGGTGTTGATCGCGCTCTGCAGGTCGCGGACGCCGAAGAAGGTCGGCCCGCCCAGGCACAGCACCCGGGCGTGCGATCCGGAGCGGACCATCCGTGCGGCGACCTGCATCAGGTTCCCGCCGGTCGTGCCGCCGGTGTTGATGATCGTGACGGGCAGGTCGGCACCCAGGCCGAGCGCCCGGGTGAGGTTCCTGGCGCCGAGGACTGTGCCCTCGAAGCCGTCGATGTTGCCGACGACGACCCCGTCGAGCGTGTCCGGGGTGGTGCCGGCATGGTCGAGGGCGGCCCAGGTGGCCTGCTGGCACAGTTCGACCGCCGAGAGCTGCTGCTTGCGGGGCGAGGTGGCATCGGTGATGCCGGCCCCGACGACCGCGGCACGGTAGGGCATCAGGCGGCCTCCACGACCAGGACGGACACGTCCTCACTGACCAGACCGGTCCCGGTGTCGACCGAATGCGCGACGGCGGTGCTGGCGCCGGCCCGGCTCTCGAGCTGTTCGACGACCTCGAGCAGGCGCAGCGCGCCGTTGGCGAGGCCCGGGAAGTTGCTGCGGGCGCCGCCGCTGGCGTTGACGTCCTTGTCGCCCAGCGAAGCGGCCAGGCCCAGGGCGCCGAGGTAGGGGGCATGCAGGGCCGGCGTCGGTGCTGTCAGTTCCACGAGACCGACCTGCTCCGCCGCGGCGGAGATGCCGGCCTGCCCGTAGGCGATCCGCGTCGCGCGGCGGGTGGGGGCCGCCGGGTCGGACAGCCACCGACCGTCCCACGTGTACCCGCCGGTCGCGTGACCGAAGCCGGTGATGCGGGCCGATCGGCCCAGACAGCGGCCAGCCCGCGCGGGCGAGGCCAGCACGACGGCGACGGCACCGGTCGAATGCGCGGGCAGCATGAGCTCCCGCAGCGGCGCGGCCACCTGCTCCGACGCCAGCACTTCCTGGGCCGTGACGGGCGCCGTCCGGACGGAGCGCGGCCGCTCGCTGCCGCGGGTGATCTCCTCCGCGGCCAGCCGGGCGAACGCGTCGAGGTCCTCGCCGCCGGATTCGAGCGTGTGCGCGGCGTGGAGGGCGTAGACGACCTCGGCGGTCAGGCCGACCGGGCGGTCGAAGTGCGGTTCGAAGCCGAGGTTGGACACCTGAGCGAGGAACGACCGCCGGGCTTCCCGGTCGGCGGACCGGACCTCGGGGTTGTACACGCCGACCGCCACCGCGACCTCGACGTCACCCGCGGCGACGGCCTCGGCCGCGGCGATCACGGCGAGGCCGGAGTCGCCCTCGATTCGGAACGCGTCGTTCAGGTAGCCGCCGGCGGCCGCGGTGTACAGGCCGCTGGAGATGCTGCGGCCGTCGAGCACGTCCAGCGACGCCATGACCGACAGGCCGAGGTCCTGCTTGCGCAGGCCGCACTCGCGCAGGGCCGCATAGGTGACGTCGAAGACGAGCTCGTCGAGCATGGCGTCCTGCTCGGGCAGGAACGGGGTGGCGGCGAGGCCGACGACATGGACCGGTGCCATCCGTCGAACCGGGCGTGGGGGGCGAGGGGGCATCTCACTTCCTCAGGGCTCGAGACGTCGTCACCGTAGGTCCGGCTGGGCGCGGCCGGGTGTCCCATCGCGGGACAGCGCGGGGCGCGAGGGCGTTGGCCGCGGCGGCGCGGCGGCGCGACTGGCGATGCGGCTCCGGCGGAGGATGACCGTGGCGCAGATCGAGACATCGGGGTCGGCAGGCTCGGTGCGACAGTCGCACAATGTCGGTGTCCCCCACCTCTGGGTCCCCCACGTCTGTGGTCACGAAGGTGGACGAGCTTCTCGCCGCCCATCCGCCTGCCGGCACCGACCGGCTGGCTTTCCTGCGGGCCCGGTTCGACGCCGGCCTGGCCTGGGTGCACTTCCCCGAGACACTCGGTGGTCTCGGGCTCGACGCGTCCCTGCAGCCGGTTGTCGACGCGGCCTTCGCCGCGGCGGGCGCTCCGGACAACCGGCCTCAGGGCAACGTGATCGGCCTGGGGATGGCGGCGCCGACCCTGCTGCGCTACGCCACGCCGGAGCAGCAGCGGCGGTGGATGCGCCCGCTGTGGACCGGCGAGGAGATCTGGTGCCAGCTGTTCAGTGAGCCGGGCGCCGGGTCCGACCTGGCCGCGGTCGCCGCCACCGCGCGGCGCGACGGCGACGACTGGGTCGTGAACGGGCAGAAGGTCTGGACCTCGCTGGCCCACGACTCCGCGTGGGCCCTGTTGCTTGTGCGCACCGACCGGGATCTGCCCAAGCACCGTGGGCTGACCTACTTCGTGCTCGACATGAGCACGCCCGGCGTGGACGTGCGCCCGCTGCGGCAGCTGACGGGCGAGGCGGAGTTCAACGAGGTGTACCTCGACGACGTCCGCGTCCCGGATGCGAACCGGCTCGGTGCGGTCGGCGAGGGCTGGCGCGTCACGCAGACGACGCTGATGAACGAGCGCGTCGCGATCGGCGGGGCGGTGGCCCCCCGTGAGGAGGGCGCGATCGGGCCGGTGGCACGTGAGTGGCGGGAGCACCCGCGGCGCCGGGACGCGTCCGCCTACGACGAGCTGCTGCGGCTCTGGGTGGACGCGGAGGCGCTGCGGCTGACGAGTGCCAGGCTGGGCCAGCAGCTGGAGGTCGGCGCGCCCGGGCCGGAGGGTTCCGGTCTCAAGCTGGCCTTCGCCCGGCTCGCCCAGGCGGCCTCGTCCCTGCACCTTGACCTGGCGGGCGCCGACGCGCTGCGCTACGACGACTGGTCGATGCGCCGCCCTGACTTCACGACGCCGCTGGACCGCGTGCCGGGCTTCTGGTACCTGCGGACGCGCGCCAACTCGATCGAGGGCGGCACCTCCGAGGTGATGCGCAACATCATCGCCGAGCGCGTACTCGGCCTGCCGGCGGAGAGCCGGCCGGACCGTGACATCCCGTGGAAGGACCTGCCGCGATGAGCGACGTCCCCTCGCTGCTGTACACCGACGTCGAGGACGACCTGCGGGCGGCGGTCCGCTCCATGCTGGAGAGCCACAGTCCGTGGGCACGTGTGCTGGAACGGACCGATGGCGACGTCGCGGGTGACCGCAAGCTGTGGACCCTGCTCACCGACGACCTGGGGCTGGCCGGGCTCGCCCTCGGCGAGGACGTGGGTGGCGCGGGTGCCTCCTGGCGTGAGGTCGCGGTCGTCCTGGAGGAGCTGGGTCGGGCGGTCTGCGACGTCCCCTATCTGACCAGCGTCGTGACGGCCACCGCGTTGGCCGAGGCGGTGGGCGCCCGCGAGCTGCTCGCCGAGCTCGCGACCGGCGCCGTCGCCGCGGTGGCGGTCCCGTTCACCCAGCCGCTCGACCACCCGGTCTCCGACCCGCCGCGCTTTGCGGCGGGCCGGATCCGCGGCCGCGTTCCTGCGGTTGCCGGTGCCGCCGAGGCGGACGTCCTGCTCGTACCGGTCGCCGGGGCCGTCGTTCGGGTCGCCGCCGCCGACGCGCGGATCGAGCCGGTGCCTTCGCTCGACATGACCCGCCGGGTCGCCGACATCGACTTCGGCGCTGAGGGCGGGGCCGCCGCCACGGTGCTGGCCGAGAGGGACGCGGTGCCCGCGGCACTGGCGCGGGCTGCGGCCGTCAGCGCGGCCCTGCTGGCCTCCGAGCAGCTCGGTCTGGCGCAGCGATGCCTGGAAATGACGGTCGAGTACGTCGGCCAGCGCCGCCAGTTCGGCCGCCTCATCGGGTCCTACCAGGCGCTCAAGCACCGCCTGGCAGATCTGTGGACGGCGATCGCCCAGGCGCGGGCGGTCGCCCGCTACGCGGCCGCGTGCGCGGCCGTCGACGACAAGGACCTTCCGGTCGCGGCCTCCCTCGCGCAGGCGGTGTGCTCCGTCGTCGCCCAGCAGGCAGCCGAGGAATGCGTACAGCTGCACGGCGGCATCGGTTTCACCTGGGAGCACCCTGCCCACCTGTACCTCAAGAGAGCCCGCGCGGACGCGCTGGCACATGGGACCGCCGGGTGGCACCGCCGCAGGGTGGGGGCGCTCGTGGACCTGCCGCCCGTGGCCGACTGATGCATCGCCTTCGTCGGACGTGTCTTCATCGATCTTGTCTTCATCGATCTTCGTTGATCCAGCGGGCCGCCCGCGAACGAGAAGGAGCCTGGCATGACGATCACGTCTGCGGGTCGGGTGGACCGGACGGCCGTCCTGCCACTCGAGCCGACCGAGGAGGAGCGTGTCCTGCGCTCGACGGTCAGCGACATTGTCGGTCGGTTCGGGCACAGCTACTACATGGAGCGCTCGCGCAGCGGCGAGCCGATGCGGGAGCTGTGGGAGCTGCTCGGCAAGAGCGGCTTCCTGGGCCTGAACATCCCGGAGGAGTACGGCGGTGGGGGCGCCGGTCTCACCGAGCTGGCGATCGTCCTGGAGGAACTGTCCGCCCGCGGCTGCCCCGAGCTCGCGATGGTGCTGTCGCAGGGGATCGCGGGCTCGATCCTGCCGCTGCACGGCAGCGCTGAGCAGAAGGCGCGGTACCTGCCCGGCATCGCCAGCGGGGCGGAGAAGTTCGTCTTCGCGCTCACCGAGCCGGACGCCGGGTCGAACTCGCACAACGTGACCACCTCGGCGCAGCTGGACGGCGACGAGTGGGTGATCCGCGGAACCAAGTACTACATCTCCGGTGTCGATCACTGCGATCACTTCCTGCTCGTCGCCCGCACCGGCACGAACGAGGCAACCGGGCGCGGGCGGCTGACCCTGTTCATCGTCGACGACCCGAACATCGCGGGGCTCGAGCGTCAGCCGATCCCGACCGCGCTGCAGGCTCCTGAGCGTCAGTTCACCTTGTTCTTCGACGGGGTGCGGCTGCCGGCCGACGCCGTCGTCGGTGAGGTGGGGCACGGACTGCGTCCACTGTTCGACGGCCTCAATCCGGAGCGGGTGCTCAGCGCCGTCATCTGCACCGGCGTCGCCCGCTACGCCCTCGACCGCGCCGTCGCCTATACCACGCAGCGGCAGGTGTGGGGTGTCCCGATCGCGGCCCACCAGGGGGTGCAGCATCCCCTCGCCGAAGCGGCCATCGAGCTCGAGGCCGCCCGGGGCATGGTGTGGCGCGCGGCCGCGCTGTTCGACGCCGGCCGGCCGGCCGGCGAGGAGGCGAACATGGCCAAGTTCCTGGCCTCGCGGGCCGGGCTCAAGGCGCTCGACACGGCCATCCAGATGCACGGCGGCAACGGGCTGGCCGACGAGTACGGCCTGGCCGACCTGTGGGGGATCGTGCGGCTCCAGCAGATCGCTCCCGTGTCCACCCAGATGGTGCTCAACCACATCGCCCAGCACACCCTCGGACTGCCGAGGTCGTACTGATGACCGACCTGACTGGACGAACGGTCGTCGTCACCGGTGGTAACTCTGGTCTCGGCCTCGGGATGGCCGAGGGCGTCGGGCGCGCCGGGGCGCAGGTGGTCATCTGGTCGCGCACGGCCACCCGTAACGAGAAGGCCGTCGCGGCCCTGGCCGAGGCCGGCGTGCGGGCGAGTGCCGTCGCCTGTGACACGAGCGACGAGGCTTCCGTCGACAAGGCCATGGCGGAGACGACGAGCAGGTACGGAGCCGTCGACTGCATGATCGCCAATGCGGGGATCGCGGCGGCCGCGCCCTACGCCGAGACTTCCCTCGACGACTGGCACCGGGTGCTGCGCACCAACCTCGACGGAACCTTCCTGTGCACCCGCGCCGCGGCCCGACACTTCATCGAGCGGGGCGAGGGCGGTGCGATGGTTGTCGTCTCCTCG
Organism: Frankia sp. RB5; assembly: GCF_059816245.1. NCBI lineage: Bacteria > Bacillati > Actinomycetota > Actinomycetes > Frankiales > Frankiaceae > Frankia > Frankia sp. RB5. The sequence goes on along the minus strand of NZ_JCBATA010000080.1, from coordinate 4,646 downwards.
ACCATCTCCCGCTACGGCGGCGCGGGCCAAGCCGCCTACACGACGAGCAAGAGCGGGCTGGTCGGGCTGGGGCGCACGCTCGCAGTGGAGCTGGCCCGCCACCGCGTCCGCGTCAACATCCTCGTGCCGGGCTGGGTCGCCACCGCCATGAACACCCACCTGCGCGAGAACGAGGCATTTATGCGCGCCACCACGGCGCGCACGCCGGTGCGACGGTGGGCGCAACCGGACGAATTCCATGAGGTCGCGGCCTTCCTGGCCGATCCGACACTCATGTACCACACCGGGAACGAAGTCATCGTCGACGGTGGATACACCGTCTACTGAGCTTGCGGACTACAGAGCTTGCGGAATGACTGTGTGAGGAGCGGCGAGGTGACGATCGGCATCGAGACGATGCGCAAGGCACTGTACGACCTCCGGCTACCGGCGGGGGAGATCGTGATCGAGTCGTACGAGGCGGCCATCGGCGACGTGGCGCTGCGGGCGACGGATTCCGCTCCCGGCGTCGCCCACCCCGTCTGGTTCGTGATCGCGTCGTTGCGGGGCATGGGTATCTCGGTTGATCAGTTGTGTGAGCTGGCCGGTCAACAGCCGGGCGAGACGTTGTTGTTCGGGAGCTGCGAGGTCGTTCAGGACGAGCCGCTGCGGGTGGGTGGACGGTACGTCACCCAGGCCAGGATCGGCGACGTGGGCAGCCGGACCACGCGTGACGGTTCGCGCCTCGACCACATCGAGGTGATCGTCGAGATCGCCGCGCTGCCGGGCTTCGCCCCGGCCGGCGAGGTGACCAGCAGATATCTGTTCAAGCGAGGAGTCGCGACGTGACCGGAACCGCCGCCACCGAGGTCGGGCAGGAGCTGCCGACCAGGATCACCACGAACATCCGGGACGACGACATCCGTCTGGTCGCATTGATTCTGCGCGACTCGAACCCCATCCACTTCGATCTCGACGCGGTCGCGCGGGCGGGGCTGGGGGATCGGGCGGTCAACCAGGGCGGCGCCACCATGGCCTACATCATGAACCATCTGATCGAGTGGGCGGGGGCGCGTTCCGCCGTCCGAAGGATCACCTGCTCCTTCCGCGGCAACGTCGTCGCTGGGGACGATGTCGCGGTCGGAGGGACGGTCACCTCGGTCGAGCCGACCGAGGGCGGCGTCCTGGCCGGCTGTGATGTGTGGGCCGACGTCGTTGGAGGCCGCCGTGCCATCGCGGGCACGGCGACCGTGTTTCTCCCGGCTGCGGGGAACGGCACCGGCGCGGAGAGCCCCACCACGTAGCCTCGGGTACCCCACGGCCGGGGACGACCCCGGCGCTCTCCTGACGCCAAGTCAGTAGCTTGGCATCATGCAGTTGCCGCCGTCACAACCGACGTAGGTAACGGCCTGCGGGCCCGGGCCGCCCGGCGCCAGCTGCACGGACTGGAACGGGTCGAGGCGCAGGCCATCCTGCAGGCTCTGGCTGAAGCAGCCGGCAACAAGAAGGTGGCCGCGGACGCCTTGGGAATCGCGCGCTTGACGCTTTATCGGAAGGTGCGCGCGTTCGGCGTCGACCTCTCGGGGCACACGTTCTGAGAGTTCGACTGCTCGCTGCCTGGCGTCCCGCCTCGCTGCCGGCGGCCGTCGCGCGCTCCGCGTCAAAATGTGCCAGGGCCGCCGTCTGCGCTGATCCAGAACTCCGAGAAGCCGAGACGGTCCATTGCCACGGCCAGCTCGATGTCCTGGTGGATGGCGAGATGAGCGTCGGTATCGACCTTGTGTCAGGGTGCGAGGAAGGCACCGAACTCGAGCGGTGGGTATTCCAGGTGAGTCTCCTCAGAACTGGGTGCTGGCCGTCCGCCCGAATGCTCACAGAACGTAGACAGCGCTGTCCCCGGCCACCTGTCGCATTCCGCCACATGGTGTGAGCCACACCACGTGCTGGGATGGATACCAGTCGACCGAGGAGCTGACCAAGCCGATGCACGCCTGGGCAACCGATACCTCGACCTCAGCGGACGCCGTGGGCGATCTCGATGATCACGCGCCGAGCTGGCGGCCGCTGGTAGCACAATCGTTCGCCGAACCGTCCGTGAGCGTCGAAGAGTTCAAGTCGGCCTTTCGCAACCACCCCGCCGGAGTCGCCGTCATCACGGCCGACCCGGGGGACGGGCCGGTGGCCATGACCGCGACATCGGTATTCTCGGTCAGCGCCGAGCCACCGCTGTTAGTGTTCTCCATCTCCGCCCAGTCCTCGGCGGCGCCGAGCATCCTGCGCGCCGACACCGTCGTCGTGCACCTGCTCGGCACCGGTCAACTGGAGATCGCGAAGCTCGGAGCCACCAGCGGCATCGACCGCTTCGCGGACACCTCGCTGTGGCGGCGGATGCGCACCGGCGAGCCATACTTTCCCAGCGCCCACGCATGGATACGCGGCCGGATCGCCAACCACATGGCCGCAGGCACCTCGACGCTCGTCGTCGTGCAGGCAGTCGAGACCGGCGCCCCACCGGTCGGTGATCCATCAGCGGACGCTGGGTCGGCCGAGCCCCTCGTCTACCACAACCGCACCTGGCACCGACTCGGCGATCATTCCAAACTGCCCTGACCAGCAACGGTGATACTGCCGAGGCGCCCTGCGCGAGGCACGCGCTGGCACGGCGCGCGACCGCCACTCCCACGGTGAGCGATGGCGACGATGGCGCGGACGGGGCTCGACTGGCACCTTGATGACAGCCGGATCGCCGAGGTGTGCCGCGCTACGACGTCGCCGCATTGTCCGTCTTCGGCTCGGTGGCTCGCGGCGACGACACCGACGAATCGGACGTCGACCTGCTGTACGTGCTCGAACGCGGCGGCGTTCTCCTCGCTGTCGGGCACGTCAACCTCGAACCCGTCGATCGCCAGCAACCGCAGCACGCAGTGGAATGATGGTGCGGCATGGCCGACGTAGCTGGCCGCGCTGGGACTGCGGGGAGAACCAGATGTCGCCGGAGCTGACTGACGAGGTCGTCCACGAGCTTGCCTGCGCCTACTCTGGCCAGATGGCCGCGAGCCGTGTTGGCGTCCATCGGTCTTGACCGTTCTAAGCAGCCCTCGTGGAACGCTACGACCTCCCTCAATTTCTGGCGCGAGGTCAACAGCCTTCTGGGACTCGGCGTCGTCCCTGACGGTGCAGCGAAGCTGCTTGACAAGGCGTTGGAGGACTGGCCGGTCAATCCGGTTTTCCAGAGGGCCCGCAAGGAGGTCACCGCAGGCATGGCTAGCAGTAGCGACGCCGCCGGCGGCCAGCAGGTCACGGGTCGGGGCATGCCAAGTCCACGAACGTCAGAATCGTCTACTTCGCACGCTGGTGACGCGACGCCAGACATGATTCCGGAGGCCTCTGCCGGCCCGGCCAATAAAACTATCGAAATCGGTCGGAGCGCAAGGCCGACACCGCACATCTCGGATTCCGCACCGTTCGCCACCGGCTCGCCTCGCGGATGTTAATAAGCATCGTCGCAGCACTAGCTCTAACTCCTCTTGCCGCCTGGCGGATCAATGAAGGACTAGGAGAGAGGGCGGTCCCCATGCCCAAGCCGGCTCAGACGGCGCCACGCTCTCCCGACTTCGCTCCATCGAGAGTTCCATCCGAGGAGGCGCTCAAAGCTGCCATTCTGAGCGCAACAGACTTCCCTGGGTGGCGGGGAACAGAGAATCCCTTCAGTGTCGACTCACTGCAATTATGTGGCCATGCTGCAAAGGTTAAGTCGGCCACGAACACGGCAGGGCGGCTGTTCATTGAAGGAAGCCAAATTTACGGGGGAATTTCTGTACAGTCGGGCGCCACAGGGTTCGTTACCGACCGCGACGCAATCAATTTCATGTCCGAAGTTCAATCTCGTGCAAATTCGTGCGTCAGTTGGCCCAAAAAAGACGTCACGCTGCAGGTGGAACGGGTGGAGCGAGCTAGATTCGGTGAGGAAAGTATTCGAGTGTCCACCACTACACAATCGGGCGGGATACCTGCCGAGATCCAGTTTGTTTACATTCGGCGAGAATCGACGATCGCACTCCTGTACTACAGGGCAGGTGGAGGATACCTGGCCAAACCTGAGCTCGACGAGTCCTCTGTTGACCACTTTGCGGACATACTAGACTCGCGGATTCGAACGATAAACTGACAGGCGCCGCTACGTTCACCGGATCGAGGTAGGGACCGCCCTTGCGGGCAGCCCCCGCGCAGATCCGCGAACAGGAGCAGGCGCCGTGCCGCGCGCAGCACCGCCATGGGCCCGCTGTGGACTGCGAGGTGCCTGGTGCCCGGCAGTAGCGCGACCACGGACAGGTCCACTGCGGGCGCGACCAACGGCGCCATCCAGATCGGAACCCCGAGCCGTACCCCGAGCGCGAAGCTGTTCCCCAAGCCGAACAGGAACGTCAACGCGAACCACACCGACGATCACGGTCACGAGTCGGGCCGAAGCGTCCGGCATCGCCAGAAATTCGGGACACCTGTTCGATTGGTTAGATGATATTGCTGTCGGCGTGGTCACTGAGCATTTTCAAAGTTGGTTTTTTTAGATTCCTTCCTGTTCCAGGACGAAGACGGCTTGGGTGAATGTGCCGACCCGGCGTGGGCAGCCGCGGAAGCGGCTGAAGACGCGCCAGTTTTTCAGGACC